>NZ_JAKNRV010000239.1:0-8182 GCF_023072625.1 Pseudomonas emilianonis | reverse complement strand
CTGCTGGCGCCGGACCGGGCCTGCCCCGATGGCCTGTTCAGCAGCAACGGCGCCGACCCGGCCAGCCGCTTTACGGTGTATCGCAACAATGTCCACAGCTCGTTGATCAATGCGCTGGCGACCGCTTACCCGGTGACGTTGCAACTGGTGGGCGACGAGTTTTTCCGCGCCATGGCCGGCTGCTACGTACAGGTGAGCCCGCCCAGCAGCCCGGTGATCAGCGAGTACGGCGCTACATTTTCCGACTTTATCCAGGGCTTTGAACCGGCCGCGAGCGTGCCTTACCTGGCGGATGTAGCGCGATTGGAACGCTTGCGGGTCCGTGCCTATCACGCCGCAGATGCCCCGGCGCGGGAACCGCAGGCTGTTCTGCAGCAACTGCAAGCACACACCGAACTGGGCACATTGCGCCTGCAATTGCACCCATCCCTGGCTACGTTGAACTCCCGCTACGCCGTCGTCGCAGTGTGGGCGGCGCACCACACCGAGGGCGCGATTGCCACGTTGAATCCCTGGCATGCCCAGGGCGCCCTGGTGTTGCGCCAGGGCCTGGAGGTCAAGGTGTTCGCCATCGACAGCGGCTCGGTGGTGTTCATCGACAGCCTGAACCATGGCGCGGTGTTGGAAGAGGCGCTCACACACGCACTGGAGACGTCGGCCGAGTTCGACCTGCACCAATGCCTGGCGCTACTGATCAACCAAGCCGCAATCACTCATCTGCATCTGGAACACAAGGTATCGCTATGAACGCTCAATCACCGGGCCTGATTAAACGGGCCATCCAGCTTTTCGAACAAATCCCCTACAGCTTGATCGCCTTTCTCGCACGCTTTTCCATAGCGGCAGTGTTCTGGAAGTCCGGGCAAACCAAAGTCGAAGGTTTTGCCATCGACTTGATCAGCGGCACCTTCCAACTGGGCGAACCGCGACTCGCCGCCTCGACGCTGCCGCTGTTTCGCAGCGAATACCGGCTGCCCTGGCTGTCACCGGAAGTGGCCGCGCACATGGCGACATTTGCCGAACACTTCTTCCCCGTGCTGATCCTGCTGGGCTTCGCCACGCGCTTTTCGGCCCTGGCGCTGATTGGCATGACCCTGACCATTCAACTGTTCGTGTACCCCGACGCCTACCCCACCCACGGCACCTGGCTTGCCATACTGCTGCTGTTGGTGGCCAAGGGCCCGGGCAGCCTGTCCATCGACCACTTGATTGCCCGCCGTTATCGCTAGAGACGGTCGAGGGCTTCGCCGCTGCGCTTGAACCAGTCCACCAGGTAGTCGGCCAACACCTGGGTGCGTCGCGGCAAACCGCCCTGATAGGGATGAACCAAGTACATCGGCAGGCTCCGCGTTTGATAGTCCCGCAGGAGCCAACGCAATCGGCCGTCAGCCAGTTCCGCCGGTAAAACGTAGGAAGGCAGGCGTGCAATACCGGCGCCCACCAGGGCGGCCTTTTTCAACAGGTTGTAGTGATTGGAGGCGAAGGTCCCGCTCACCCGCACGCGCAGCAGTTCGTGCTGCTGGTGGTACAGCCACTCCTCGCGGCCGCTGTAGTGGCTGTTGAGCAGGCAGGTGTGGGTCGCCAGATCAGCCGGGGTCAGCGGTTCGCCGTGCTGCTCCAGGTAGGCCGGGCTGGCACAGGTCATCTCGTGCCAGGCCAGCAGCGGCTTGGCCACCAGCCGCTCATTTTCGATGGCACCGGAGCGTACCCCCAAGTCAAAGCCATCCCGCGCCAGGTCGCGGTAGCTGTTGTTCAGCTCCAGTTCGATCTGCACCTGCGGATAGTGCTCGGAAAACTCCAGCAACAAGCCATCGAAGAAGGTTTCGCCCAATGACACCGGAACCGTCATACGCACCGGCCCGGCCAAATCGTCCTTGAGCCGGGCCAGTGCCTGACGCGCCCGTTCGACCTGCACCACCAACGCCTGCGCCTGGGGCAACAACGCCGCGCCGGCAGCGGTCAGGCTGAGCTTGCGCGTGGTGCGGTGCAGCAACACCACCGAATACCCCGCCTCCAACTGACTGATGCGCTTGGACAATTGCCCTTTGCTGCAACCCAACTGCTCAGCCGCTACGGTAAAACTGCCGGCCTCGATCAATACGGCAAACGCCGCAAGGTCATCCATCTCGCTCATGGATTGTTTCCATTTGAAAACCAAAGGTTGCCCATTAGCGCGTTTATCCATCTGAAAAGCCACACTAGACTGAACCCTCACTTACCCCACTGGAGAAACAGCACGATGAAAATCCTATTGATTGGTGCCTGCGGCACCGTGGGCTCAGCGGTCAAGGCGGAACTGGCGCAGCGTCACGAGGTAATCAGTATTGGTCGCAGCAGCGGCGACTTCCAGGTGGATATCAGCGACAGCGCCTCGATCCGCCGGCTGTTCGAGCAGACCGGCCGGTTCGATGCCCTCGTCTGCGCGGCAGGCAATGTGAATTTCGTCGCGCTGGGTGAGATGAGCGAAACCGATTTTGAACTGGGCCTGCGCGACAAATTGATGGGCCAGGTCAACCTGCTGCTGATCGGCCGCGAGTACGCCAACGACGGCGCCTCGTTCACCTTTACCAGCGGCATTCTCAACCGCGACCCGATTCGCACCGGTGCCTCGGCGGCACTGGTCAATGGCGCACTGGATGCCTTTGTGAAAGCCGCGGCAATCGAATTGCCACGGGGCCTGCGCGTCAACTCCGTGAGCCCGACGGTGCTGCTGGAAGCCATGGGCAGCTACGCACCGTACTTTCGCGGGTACAAACCGGCGACGGGCGCCGATGTGGCACTGGCCTACGCGAAAAGCGTCGAGGGCTTGCAGACCGGTCAAACCTTTATCGTAGGTTGAACTTCAAGGCTGTAAGAAATGCCTGAAGCTCGCACGTGGGCTTGTGATGCACCGCCAGCCTGCGTAACGTGGCGGCACTTGTCAGGAGACCCGATAATGCGTGCCGCCCGTACCCTCATGCTGTTTGCCTTGCTCCCGCTGTTCACCGCCTGCCAGTTGTTCGAAAGCGAGCCGGCCAAACCGTCCACCGTCGGGCTGACCCGCATGCAGGGCGAACTCACGGCTGTCGCAGGCAAGCTGTTGTTCCAACCGTGCCACGACCAACGCAACTACGTGGTCAAGGATACCGGCGGCACCAGCATTCTGCAGGAAGCCGCCTCCCTGGCCGGCCAGCAAGGCGCACTGTTTGCCGACCTGCGTGGCAAGTTCTCCGGCGTCGCCACCGGCACCCAGGGCGAAGTGGAGCTGCAACAGCTGTACCGCGTCGAGCGGTCGACCTCGGCCTGTGATGATCCCGACTTCAAGCGCATGATCCTGCGCGCCAACGGCCACAAGCCAGCCTGGGCGCTGAACGTCACCGCCAAGGGCATGGTGCTGGAGCGCGAAGGCCAGCCACCGCTGCCGGTTCCCTATGTCGAGGAACAACTGGGTGACGGTCGTTTCAACCTGATGACCGAAGCCAATAACCAGCACATCGAACTGTGGGTAGCCCCGCAGCGGTGTGTCGACAGCGTCAGCGGCAGCCTGCAACACATGACCGCCGAGTTGCGGGTCAACGGTCAAGTCCAGCGTGGCTGCGCGGCTTTCGGTGGTTCGCGGGACGATTGATTCGCTGCTGTGATGTTTTAACATGACGGCAAACTGCGCTTGGGGCTTATAATCACCGGTTTGCAAAACCGCCGGCCCCACCAAACGCCGCACACCGGACCCTGTCATGTTACGAATCACCGAACTCAAGCTGCCCATCGACCATCCCGAAGAAGACCTGCGGCCCGCCATTGTGCAGCGCCTGGGCATCGCCAGTGATGACCTGCTCGATTTCACCCTGTTCAAACGCAGCTACGACGCCCGCAAAAAATCCTCGGAGCTGTGCTTCATCTACACCGTCGACTTGAACGTGAAGGGTGAAGCCGCCCTGCTGCTCAAGTTTGCCGATGACCGCAACATCAACCCGGCGCCGGACGTCAGCTACAAGGTAGTGGGCCAGGCGCCTGCGGACCTGGCTGAACGTCCGGTCGTCGTCGGTTTTGGCCCGTGCGGGATTTTCGCCGGGCTGCTGCTGGCGCAGATGGGCTTCAAGCCGATCATTCTCGAGCGCGGCAAGGAAGTGCGCGCGCGCACCAAGGACACCTGGGGCCTGTGGCGCAAAAGTGTGCTCAACCCGGAGTCCAACGTGCAATTCGGTGAGGGCGGCGCCGGGACCTTTTCCGATGGCAAGCTCTACAGCCAGATCAAAGACCCGAAATTCCACGGGCGCAAAGTGCTGCACGAGTTCGTCAAGGCCGGCGCACCGGAAGAAATCCTCTACGTCAGCAAGCCGCACATCGGTACGTTCCGTCTGACCGGCGTGGTGGAAAACATGCGCGAGCAAATCATCGCCCTGGGCGGTGAAGTGCGCTTCGAGCAACGGGTGACCGACGTGTTGATCGAAGACGGCCAACTGAACGGCGTGGTCATCGATGGCGGCGAGCAGGTCCTCTCCAAGCACGTGATCCTCGCCCTCGGCCACAGCGCCCGCGATACCTTCCGCATGCTCCACGGCCGTGGCGTGTACATGGAAGCCAAGCCGTTTTCCGTGGGTTTCCGTATCGAACACCCGCAGTCGCTGATCGATGCCGCGCGCCTGGGCAAATACGCCGGGCACCCGAAACTCGGCGCCGCCGACTACAAACTGGTCTACCACGCCAAGAATGGCCGCTCGGTCTACAGCTTCTGCATGTGCCCCGGCGGCACCGTGGTAGCTGCGACTTCCGAGCTGCATCGCGTGGTGACCAACGGCATGAGCCAGTACTCGCGCAACGAGCGCAACGCCAACTCCGGCATCGTGGTCGGCATCACGCCTGAGGTCGATTACCCGGGCGGCCCGCTCGCCGGCATCGAGCTGCAGGAACGCCTGGAGTCCCACGCCTACATCCTCGGCGGCAGCAATTACGAGGCTCCGGCGCAACTGGTGGGCGACTTTATCGCCGGCAAACCGTCCACGGCCATCGGCAGCGTGGAGCCGTCCTACAAACCTGGGGTGTCCATGGGCGACCTGGCCCTGGCGCTGCCGGACTTCGCCATCGAAGCAATCCGTGAAGCCTTGCCGGCGTTCGAGAAGCAGATCAAGGGCTACTCGCTGCACGATGCAGTCTTGACCGGTATCGAGACGCGCACCTCATCGCCATTGCGGATTACCCGTAACGAATCGATGCAGAGCTTGAACGTCAAAGGCCTGTTCCCGGCCGGTGAAGGCGCCGGTTATGCCGGCGGGATTCTGTCGGCGGGTGTCGACGGCATTCGGATTGCCGAGGCGTTGGCGCGGGATATGTTGGGTATCGAGGCCTGAAAAAACCGTCATCCAGATGTGGGAGCAAGCGCGCTCCCACATTGTTTTTCGTGGTGTGTCAGATATTCGCGCGCAGAATATTATCGGGCAGTGGCTCACCGCGCTCGACGCTGGCCGCAACCGCAGCGATCAACCCCTGCAGTTCATACCCCTGCCCCGCCAGCCACGCCTGATCGTAATAGGTGGTGGCATACCGCTCGCCCCCATCACACAAGATCGCCACGATCGACCCCGACTCCCCCGCCGCTTTCATCTGCTGCGCCGCCATCAAGGCACCGATCAGGTTGGTCCCGCTGGACCCGCCGACCCGTCGCCCCAGCCGCTCGGCCAGGTAATGCATGGCCGCCAGCGACAGCGCATCCGGCACCTTGACCATCGCATCGATGACCTTGGGCAAAAACGACGCCTCGACCCGGGGTCGGCCAATGCCTTCGATCCGCGAACCGCACTCCAGGCGCAAGCCGGCATCGCCGCTCAGGTAGTAGTCAAAGAACACCGAGCGCTCGGCATCGGCACACAACACGCGGGTGCAATGCTGGCGATAACGCACATAACGCCCCAGGGTCGCGGTCGTGCCGCCAGTCCCGGGGCTGGAAATCAGCCAGCTCGGCTCGGGATGACGCTCGAAGCGCATCTGTTGGAAGATCGACTCGGCGATGTTGTTATTCGCCCGCCAGTCGGTGGCGCGTTCGGCGTAGGTGAACTGGTCCATGAAGTGACCACCGCTTTCCTGCGCGAGGCGTTCGGATTCGGCGTAGATCTGCGTCGGATCTTGTACCAGATGGCTCTTGCCACCATAGAAGGCGATCTGGGCGATCTTTTCCTTGGACGTGGTGGCTGGCATCACCGCGATAAACGGCAGGCCGAGCAAGCGTGCGAAGTAGGCTTCGGAGATCGCCGTCGAACCGCTGGAGGCTTCGATCACCGGCGCCTCCGGCTTCAGCCAGCCATTGCACAGCGCATACAGGAACAGCGAGCGCGCCAGCCGGTGTTTCAGGCTACCGGTGGGGTGGCTGGACTCATCCTTGAAGTACAACTCGATACCTGGCAAGCCCGGCAGCGCTAAAGGGATAAGGTGGGTGTCGGCGCTGCGCTGGAAGTCTGCTTCAATAATACGAATGGCTTCGCGGGCCCAGGGACGGTGGTCGCTCATGAGGGAATCTCTAAGGATTTCAGTCGCAATCTTAGGATGTTTCCTATGCCACACACAGATACAGTAACGACTCAATTAGACACACAATTGCTAGGTTCTGGCGTAACCACGACCGCGCCCTATTCTTATAACAAATAAGAATATAACTTTTGTTTTAACAACTAACGGTACGGGTTAGGGTACGCACCTATTGAATCCGGATTGGAGAGCATACCTTGGCTCTGCGTAGCACGTTCACCCGTTTTTTCCAGCTGGAAGCCGCCAGCGGTCTGTTGTTGATCGCCGCAGCTGCCTTGGCGCTGATCGTCAACAACTCACCGTTGTCGCACCTCTACAACGCGTTTCTCGACGTGCCCGTAGTGGCGCAGATTGGCGCGCTGAAGATCGCCAAGCCCGCGTTGTTGTGGATCAATGACGGCCTGATGGCCCTGTTCTTCCTGCTGATCGGCCTGGAGGTCAAGCGCGAGTTGCTCGACGGCCACCTGTCCAAGCCCTCGCAAGTCGTCCTGCCAGGCGCTGCGGCGATCGGCGGCATGGTGGTGCCGGCATTGATCTACTGGGCAATCAACAAGGATTACCCTGCGGCGCTTTCCGGCTGGGCAATCCCCATGGCCACCGATATCGCCTTCGCATTGGGCGTCCTGGCGCTGCTGGGCAAGCGCGTGCCGGTGTCGCTGAAACTGTTCCTGATGACCCTGGCCATTATCGATGACCTGGGCGCAATCATCGTGATTGCCGTGTTCTATTCCAGCGACCTGTCCGGCGCAGCCCTGGCGGGCGCGGGCGCCTGTTTGATTGCCTTGATTGCGATGAACCGGCTGGGCGTGATCAAGCTCGGGCCTTACCTGATCATCGGCCTGATCCTGTGGGTCTGCGTGCTGAAAAGTGGCGTGCATGCCACCCTGGCCGGCGTGACCCTGGCGTTCTGCATACCGATGCGCACCAAAAACGCCGAAACCTCTCCGCTGTTGACGCTCGAACATGCCCTCCATCCGTGGGTGGCCTACTGCATCCTGCCGCTGTTCGCGTTTGCCAACGCCGGTGTGTCCCTGACCGGGGTCAGCCTCGAGAGCTTCACCCACCACGTGCCCCTGGGTATCGCCACCGGCCTGTTGATCGGCAAGACTATCGGCGTATTCGGCCTCACCTGGCTGGCCATCAAGACCGGCCTCGCCGCGCTGCCCAGCGGCGCCAACTGGGGTCAGGTGTTCGGCGTCGCGATCCTGTGCGGCATCGGCTTTACCATGAGCCTGTTTGTCGGTTCACTGGCGTTCGTGCCGGGCGCCAGTGAGTTTGCCGGGGAGGATCGAATGGGGATTCTGACCGGGTCGATACTCGCGGCGTGTATCGGTTATGCGGTGACGGCAATGGCGAGTCGCAAGAAAGCCTGACTCGCGCAAACACCGCACACAAAAAACCCCAGCCGGTCACCCGGCTGGGGTTTTTCTTTGCTCGCGGCTTAACGCTTAGCGAGTCACGCGGCTGGTACCATCAACGGTCATGATGCGCACGCGATCACCGATGCGGAAGATTTCATTTTCCTGCACGGCCTGCACATAGGCGCGCATGCTGCCGTCGTCTTCACGGACGGTGATTTCCACGCCCTGGGTACGGGTCAGGCCTTCTTCGGTGGCCGAACCCAGCAGGCCGCCGGCGACGGCGCCGATGACGGCGGTCACGATACTGCCACGGCCAAAGAAAA
>NZ_JAKNRV010000238.1:0-8210 GCF_023072625.1 Pseudomonas emilianonis | reverse complement strand
AGCCGTGACGTGCGAACTCGTCTTCAGCCGCTTGAAGAATCGCTTGCTCGTTCTTTTGCCGAATACGGCTGGCGGGCTTCCCGGCGTGGGTGCTGTGGGATGCCGTGGCACGTTGCTCGGCAACGGTTTATACGCGCCTGCTCGCGCGTTTGCTGGAACTGGCGCAGGTGGTGCCGCTGATGGAAAGCTGGTTGATCGCCCTGCGCCCCGGCGAGCCGTATTACCGTGCCGCCGCATTGCCCGACAAAGGTCGCGCGGTCGGCCTGACCGAAGCGGCCCGTGGGGCGCTGGGGCATTGGCTGGAGGTGGAGCACGGGAAAATCTCGCGCTACCAGATCATCGCCCCGACCACCTGGAACTTCTCGCCACGCGATGCCCAGGGCCAACCCGGTGCATTGGAACAAGCCTTGCAGGGTGCTCCAGTGTTACCCGGCGAAAAAAGCCCGGTAGCGGTGCAACATATTGTTCGCTCTTTTGACCCGTGCATGGTTTGCACGGTGCATTGAAAAGGAAATCCCATGGAACGCCTGACCATTTCCCTGGACCGTGGCCTCGCTGAGGAGCTGGACGCACTGATTCGCGACCAGGGTTACCACAACCGTTCCGAGGCCATGCGCGACATTTTGCGCCGGCATATCGAGCAGGCGCGTCTGGAGCAGGGCCAGGCGCCGCATTGCGTGGCCAACCTGAGCTTCGTTTACGATCACCATTCACGCACCCTTACCGAACGGGTGATGGACCTGCAACACGCGCATCATCACCTGACCATTGCCAGCCAGCATGTGCATCTGGATCACGACAACTGCCTGGAAAGCCTGATGCTCAAAGGCTCGTCCGATGAAGTGCGCGATTTCGCCCATCGTGTGTGCGCCGAGCGCGGCGTGCGTCATGGCTCGCTGAACCTGATCCCGGTGGAGCCGGATGCGACCCACGAGCAGGCCCACAGTCACCTGCATCTGCACCCTAAAAGCTGACGACCATGGCCCGTAAACCGCCACCCGGCAGCCTCGACGAAGACGCCTGGATCGAAGTCATCGCCAGGATGGACGAGGTCTATTCCAAGCTGGTGCAAGACGAAATCGCCCTGGAAGAGAAGAACGTCGAACTGGAGCAGTCGCAACAGTTCATCGCCGGGCTGCTGTCGTCGATGTCCGACGTGTTGCTGGCCTGCGACCCCGAAGGGCGCATTGAAGAGAGCAACAGCGCGCTGCGCACGCTGGTTGGCCTCGATGAGCAGTCATTGTCCGGTAGCCCGGCCTATGCATTGTTGGCCGACCCGCACAGTGAAACCCAATTGCGCCAGACCCTCGCCAGCTTGCGCCATCCCAACGCCAGCGCCTCGCTGGAGGTCAACTTCAGGGATGCAAGCGGCGCGCCGGTGCCCGTGGACGTCAGTTGCACCGTGCGCAGCGCTGGCAACGGGCGCTTTATCGGGCATGTGCTGGTGGGGCGACCGCTGGGCGAACTCAAGCACGCGTATCGCCAACTGCACGAGGCCCACGAAGCGCTCAAGCGCACCCAACAACAACTGTTGCACGCGGAAAAAATGGCCTCGCTGGGGCGCCTGGTGGCCGGTGTCGCCCACGAACTGAACAACCCGATCAGCTTTGTGCTGGCCAACGCGCATGTGCTCGACAGCTATGGCAAGCGCCTGCAGCAGTACCTGCAAGCGGTCCACGACGGCGAGTCGCAAACCAGCCTTCAAGCCTTGCGCCGACAGCTGCGCATCGATCCTCTGCTGAGCGATTTGCCGTCGTTGATCGAGGGCAGCATGGAGGGCGCGCAACGCACCGCCGACATCGTCAGTGCCCTGAAGCGCTTCTCGGCCGTGGACCGTGAAGCACTGGGCGAGGTCGATCTCAATGACGTCATTGAGCGCGCCATCCACTGGGTTTGTCGCGGCGTCGCGCCTGATCTGCAGGTGCATTGGCAGGCCGTTGATACGCCAGCGGTGCGCGGTAATGCCGGGCAACTGCTGCAAGTGCTGATGAACCTGATGCAGAACGCCTACGATGCCGCGCAAGCGGCCAACCAGGCCGTGCCGACAGTCTGGATCGATGTGACCCAGGAGCCTGGGTGGGTAACGCTGCGTTTACGCGACAATGGGGCGGGCATCGCAGAAAAGCACCTGAGCCAGGTGTTCGATCCGTTCTTTAGCACCAAGCCCGTGGGTAAGGGCACGGGCCTGGGGTTATCGATAAGCTACGGCATCATTGAGCGCTGCGGCGGTCGGATGTCGGCTACCAATCACCCCGAGGGCGGTGCGCAGTTCACCGTGACGCTGCCCGAAGCCGGGCTTGCCTGAACCGATAATCCAGCACCGTTGCTGGAAGTTCATTGTCCACTTATCGGCTCGGCTGGACAGTCACTGTCCAGCCGCCATGTTCTGCGAGCGCCAGACCGTCGCCCGACCACGCCTGAATGGCACTCGGCAAGTAAACTGGCACAGGGTTTGTATGAAGTTTTTCAGTTTCTTCATACTTGAACCCATCTTTCTGGAGTTCGCATGCCCTTGCATCCTGTTTCACCGGCTCTTGCGCCTATGACGTTCAAGCGTCGCGTCCTGGCGATTTTCGCCGGCCTGATCGCTGCCAACCTGCTGGCCTGGGCCTGGGCTTTCACGGCCTTCCATGACTATCCGCTGCTGCTGGGCACCGCTTTTCTGGCCTACAGCTTCGGCCTGCGCCATGCCGTGGATGCCGATCACATCGCCGCCATCGACAACGCCACCCGCAAGCTGATCCAGGAAGGCCGACAAACCGCGAGTGTCGGCCTGTTCTTCTCGCTCGGGCACAGCACCGTGGTGATCCTTGCCTCGCTCGGTATCGCCCTGACGGCCACGGCGTTCAAAAGCGAAATCGAAGCCTTTCACGGCATCGGTGGGCTGATTGGCACCTCGGTGTCTGCCGCGTTCCTGTTGCTGGTGGCGCTGATCAACCTGCTCATCCTGCGCTCGGTGTACCAGGCGTTTAACCGAGTACGCCGCGGCGAGCGAATCGGCGAACAAGAAATGAGCGCGATACTCACCGGCGGCGGCCCGATTGCTCGGCTATTGCGCCCGCTGTTCCGGCTGATCAGCCGTCCCTGGCACCTCTATCCGCTGGGCCTGCTGTTCGGCCTGGGTTTTGATACGGCCACTGAAATCGGCCTGCTGGGGATTGCGGCGGTGCAAGCCTCGCAGAGCCTGCCGATCTGGTCGATTCTGGTGTTCCCGGCGCTCTTCACGGCGGGCATGGCGCTGGTCGATACCGCCGACAGCGTGATGATGACCGGCGCTTACCACTGGGCACTGGTCAACCCGGCCCGCAAGCTCTATTACAACCTGACTATCACCTCCATGTCGGTGTTGGTGGCCTTGCTGGTGGGCGGGGTGGAGGTGCTCGGGCTGGTCGCTGCGCGTTGGGATCTGCACGGTGGCGTGTGGGACTTCATCACCGCGCTGACCGACAACTTCGGCATGATCGGCTACCTGATCGTCGGGATATTCATCCTGACCTGGACCGTTTCCGTGTTGTTCTACCGCTTCAAAGGCTACGACCGCCTGGACGTGACGCCCGCCTGAGCCTTCTCTTCCTTTCAATGGCTGGCGAGGTTCTCTCGCCAGTCACTTTCCCCGCCGGATACATAGTTTCCAGGCTGCATAAATAGTGGAAACAAACATTCCATTTCAGCTTTGTTACAGCGTGTATCGGTGCACTCGGTAAACAATAAAAAATTCTTTAAAAACATATGGATAAGTTAATTGGTAAGCAATTTATCCACGCCGCGGCGAAATGGCACAGGTCTTGTACTTACCAGATAACTGAACGTCATGGGTTATCCGCATGTTTCCAGCCGCCGTCGCAATCATGACCACGGCTGCAGCCTCAACACCCCATAGAACTGATGGCCTTTGTAGCCGACGGCATGGCGCCTGATTTACCTGGTCAGGCACAGATTTCCAACACACCGAGTGCAGCCCCCGTTGAAGAACATTCGCGGGGAGGAGAAATAAAGTAATGGAAACGTTTTACGAGGTGATGCGCAGACAAGGCATCTCGCGCCGCAGCTTTCTCAAATTTTGTTCCTTGACCGCAACCTCGCTGGGCCTGGGCCCGGCATTCATGCCCAAAATCGCCTGGGCCATGGAGAACAAACCGCGCACACCAGTCCTCTGGCTGCACGGCCTGGAATGCACCTGCTGCTCGGAGTCATTCATCCGCTCCGCGCATCCGCTGGCCAAGGACGTGGTGTTGTCGATGATCTCCCTGGATTACGACGACACCTTGATGGCCGCCGCCGGGCATCAGGCCGAGGCGATCCTTGACGAGGTCATGACCAAGTACAAGGGCAACTACATCCTGGCCGTCGAAGGCAACCCGCCACTGAACCAGGACGGTATGAGTTGCATCATTGGTGGCAAGCCCTTCGTCGAGCAGTTGAAGCGTGTTGCACGCGATGCCAAGGCGATCATTTCCTGGGGCTCCTGCGCCAGTTGGGGCTGCGTACAGGCCGCCAAGCCGAACCCGACCCAGGCCGTGCCGATTCACAAGGTCATCACCGACAAGCCGATCATCAAAGTGCCGGGCTGCCCGCCCATCGCCGAAGTGATGACCGGGGTGATCACCTACATGCTGACCTTCGACCGCATTCCTGAGCTGGACCGTCAGGGCCGGCCGAAAATGTTCTACAGCCAGCGTATTCACGACAAGTGCTACCGCCGTCCGAACTTCGACGCCGGTCAGTTCGTCGAGTCCTGGGACGACGACGCGGCGCGCAAGGGCTATTGCCTTTACAAAGTCGGCTGCAAAGGCCCGACCACCTACAACGCGTGCTCGACCGTGCGCTGGAACGGCGGCACCAGCTTCCCGATCCAGTCCGGCCATGGCTGCATCGGTTGCTCGGAGGAGGGGTTCTGGGACAAGGGCTCGTTCTATCAGCACCTGAGCGGTATCAACCAGTTTGGGGTTGAAGCTAACGCCGATGAAATCGGCCTGGCTGCCGGTGTCACCGTAGGCGCAGCGATCACTGCCCACGCCGCCGTCACCGCCCTCAAACGCGCCAGTAACGGCAAGGCGCCCACTACCTCGCCTGACGCCCCAGCGACAAAACAGGAATAAGCACCAATGAGCACCTATTCGACTCAGGGTTTCGACCTCAACAACACAGGCCGACGTATCGTTGTCGACCCTGTGACCCGTATCGAAGGCCACATGCGCGTCGAGGTCAACCTCGATGCCAACAACATTATCCGCAACGCCGTTTCCACCGGCACCATGTGGCGCGGCCTCGAAGTCATCCTCAAGGGCCGCGACCCACGTGACGCCTGGGCGTTCGTGGAGCGTATCTGCGGCGTCTGCACCGGTTGCCACGCGCTGGCCTCGGTGCGCTCGGTAGAGGACGCGCTGGGCATTCGCATCCCGCCGAACGCGCACTTGATTCGCGAGATGATGGCCAAGACGTTGCAAGTCCATGACCACGCCGTGCATTTCTACCACCTGCATGCACTGGACTGGGTGGACGTGGTGTCCGCGCTCAAGGCTGACCCCAAACGCACCTCGGAATTGCAGCAGACCGTTTCGCCGGCTCACCCGTTGTCGTCGCCGGGTTACTTCCGCGACGTACAAAACCGCCTGAAGAAGTTCGTCGAAAGCGGGCAGCTCGGGCCGTTCATGAATGGCTATTGGGGCAACCCGGCTTACCAACTGCCGCCTGAAGCCAATCTGATGGCCGTGACCCATTACCTTGAAGCCCTCGACTTGCAGAAAGAGTGGGTGAAAATCCACACCATCTTCGGTGGCAAGAACCCGCACCCTAACTACCTGGTCGGCGGCGTGCCGTGCGCGATCAATATCGATGGCGATCTGGCCGCCGGTGCGCCGTTGAATATGGAGCGCTTGAACTTCGTGCGTGCGCGCATCGATGAAGCGCTGACCTTTTGCCGCAACGTGTATGTGCCGGACGTGCTGGCCATCGGCACCATCTACAAGCAAAAAGGTTGGCTGCACGGTGGCGGTTTGTCGGCAACCAACGTGATGGACTACGGCACCTACGCCAAGGTCAATTACGACGACAGCACCAACCAATTGCCGGGCGGCGCAATCCTCAATGGCAACTGGGACGAAATCCTTCCCGTGGACCCTCGTGATCCCGAGCAAGTGCAAGAGTTCGTGACTCACTCCTGGTACAACTACCCGGACAACGACAAGGGCCTGCACCCGTGGGACGGCATCACCGAGCCGAACTACGAGTTGGGCGCGAAGACCAAGGGCACCCGCACCAACATCGAAGAAGTCGACGAAAGCGCCAAGTATTCGTGGGTCAAATCGCCTCGCTGGCGCGGCCATGCCATGGAAGTCGGGCCTTTGGCGCGTTACATCCTGGGTTATGCCCACGCCCTTAAAGGCAACCCGCATTGCCAGCGGGTCAAGGAGCAACTGGAAGGTTCGCTGCGAGCCGTCAACCACGACTTGCCAAAAGCCCTGGGCCTGGCGGAAACCAACCTGAGTGCCAAGCAACTCTTGCCAAGCACGATTGGCCGAACCCTGACCCGTGCCCTGGAAGCCGAGTACTGCGCAGAAATGATGGTCGACGACTGGAACGAGTTGATGACCAACATCCGCAACGGCGACCGCGCTACCGCCAACGTCGAAAAGTGGGACCCGTCCACCTGGCCGGCTGAAGCCAAAGGGGTCGGCATCGTTGCCGCGCCACGCGGCGCATTGGGCCACTGGATCCGGATCAAGGACGGCAAGATCGAGAACTACCAGTGCGTCGTGCCCAGCACCTGGAATGGCAGCCCGCGTGACGCCAAAGGCCAGATCGGGGCTTTCGAAGCCGCGCTGATGAACACGCCGGTGGCGATCCCCGATCAGCCTGTGGAAATCCTGCGCACGTTGCACTCCTTCGACCCGTGCATGGCCTGCGCCACCCACGTGATGAGCGAGGACGGCGCGGAGCTGAGCACAGTCAAGGTCAGTTGATCGATTGTTCAACGCTGCAATTGGCAGGCGCTACGGCGCCTGCCCATCCAAAGGTGACGCTATGACCCAACCTACTCAAAGCCCCATCGACCAGTCGGAATACGTGTACGAGGCGCCCGTGCGCCTGTGGCACTGGATCAATGCCGCCTGCATTGTGGTGCTGGCCATCACCGGTTACTTGATTGGCTCGCCGCTGGCCACCCAGCCGGGCGAAGCCAGCGAGCATTTCGTGATGGGCTACATCCGCTTTGCGCATTTCAGCGCGGCCTACATTTTCACCATCGCCATGATCGGGCGCGCCTATTGGGCGCTGGTGGGCAATCATCATGCCCGCGAACTGTTCTCGGTGCCGCTGACCAGCAAGGCGTACTGGGCCGACATGAGCGCTTGGATGCGCTACTACCTGTTCATCGGGCCTACTCCAACACCGATGTTCGGCCACAACCCGCTGTCGCGTTTCGCGATGTTTTTCATCTTCCTGCTGACCTCGCTGTTCATGATCCTGACCGGCTTCGCACTGTATGGCGAAGGCGCGCAAATGGGCTCGTGGCAGGAACGCACCTTCGGTTGGGTACTGCCGCTGCTGGGGCAATCCAACAATGTGCATGTCCTGCATCACTTGGGCATGTGGGTGATTGTGCTATTCGTCATGTCCCACATCTATGCCGCCGTGCGCGAAGAAATCAACGGACGCCTGAGCTTGGTCGGGTCAATGATTTCCGGCTACAAGACCTTTAAAAAATGACCACATTGGTAGAAACCGCCATGAGTCCTCTCCAACCGACACTGCCGCAGATCACTGTGCTGGGCATCGGCAATCTTTTGTGGGCCGACGAAGGCTTCGGCGTGCGTTGCGTCGAAGCCTTGCAACAGCGTTATGAGTTCGCCGACAACGTGGCGCTGATCGATGGCGGCACGCAAGGCCTGTACTTGATCCAACATGTTCAGCAAGCCGATTACCTGCTGATTTTCGACGCCGTGGACTACAACCTCACGCCTGGCGAACTGAAGTTCATCGCCGACGACGATGTCCCCAAATTCCTCGGCATCAAAAAGCTCAGCCTGCACCAGACCGGCTTTCAGGAAGTGCTGATGCTCGCGCAATTGACCGGCCACTACCCAACACGGGTGTTGCTGATCGGTTGCCAGCCGGAAAACATGATGGACTACGGCGGCAGCCTGCGCGCCAGCGTCAGGGCCGCCATGGAAGGCGCGCTGGATGAGGCGCTGCGCGTGCTCGACAGTTGG
>NZ_JAKNRV010000237.1:0-8241 GCF_023072625.1 Pseudomonas emilianonis | reverse complement strand
GGTCCGGTGCATGGCTTGCTGCGCCGCCCTCCCTTGCTGTCATCCCAATGAGGTGTTTCCCGATGCGCGCTCTATTCGTGCTGTTCAGTCTGCTACTGCCGTTGTCCATGGCCCAGGCCGCCGACAACTGTTCGCCGATGCGGTTGGGCTGGTAGAGGCTGAGCAGGGCACCGGCATCGGTGATCGGCGTGGCCTCCAGCAGCAGGGTCTGGCCATTGACGCTGATCTCGCGCAGAGGCAAGCGAAAGCCTTGCTCCAGCAAGGTGTCGAGCAATGCCGGGTCGTTGAACAGCTCGCTGATGCTTTCGCCGGCCGGTTCGCGACCGTACAGGGCGATCAACGCCGGGTTGGCCAGCAGGATCTTGCCCGCACTATCCAGGGCCAGCACCGGGTCGGTCATGGCCGCGAGCAGGGCGTCGAGTTGCAGGTGGCGGCGTTGGCCGGGGAGGATGTCCACCACCGTCACCGCCTGCACGCCGTTGACGCTGAACAGCGCGTCCCGCAGCTCTTCGAGGACTTCGGCGCTCAGGGTCGGCGCGTCGATGTAGACATTGGGCGGGATCATTTCTACCGCGTCCAGGTTGAGATTGCGCCCACCGAGCAAGGCCAGGACTTCCTGGGTAATGCCGACGCGGTCGATGAAGCTGACGTGGATACGCATGGGGCGGCTGACAATTCTGGGGAGCGAGAGGCGGCAAGTATGCCAGACAGGGGGGGAGATCAAAAATGTGGGAGGGGAGCAAGCCCCTCCCTCATTTTGACCGAGTTATGCGAGGTGTTCGGGTTTGACCGGATCACCCGGTTTTACATTCAACTGATGCCGAACGTCCTCGAACATCAAGTCGTACTGCTTGTGCATATCGCCGTTGAGCGTCGCGATCTTCGGCATCCCGTACTTCTGCGCGATATTCATCGCATGCCGGGCAAAGTCGAACGCCTGGTCCTTGGGCAGGAAAAACTCTTCCTTGAGGTCGTTGCCCTGCACCGAGCCATGCAGCTTGAACAGCATACCCTGGCCTTCCTTGGGGTGCTGGCTGACTTCATAGTCGATGTGCAGGTTGTAGCTGTAGTCGGCGTTGTTCAGCGCGTGTCGTTCGATGTGCAAATGCCCGGGTTCAAAGGTAGCCATAGGCGTTTTTCCTCAACTTCACAGATAACGGATGCCTGGGGTTGCCGTGCTGATACGGGTGCCGGCGTGGCCCTGGACGATGGCTTCGATGTCCGAGAGTGAACCGATCACAGCGGTTTTGCCAGTCTGGCGCGCGAACTCGCAGGCCGCTTGCACTTTCGGCCCCATGGAACCGGCGGCGAAACCAAGCCTTTCCATTTCATCCGGGTGGGCCTGGCCGATGGCCTTCTGGGTCGGCTTGCCGAAGTCGATAAAGGCGGCATTGACGTCGGTGGCAATCACCAGCAAATCGGCTTCCAGTTGCGAAGCCAGCAGCGATGAGCACAGGTCCTTGTCGATCACGGCCTCGATGCCCTTGAGCTTGCCGTCTTCGCCGTACATCGTCGGGATACCGCCACCGCCGGCGCAGATCACGATGCTGCCTTTTTCCAACAGCCATTGGATCGGGCGAATTTCGAAGATGCGTTTCGGCCGCGGGCTGGCGACGACGCGGCGGTATTTATCGCCATCCGGGGCGATGGTCCAGCCTTTTTCAGCGGCGAGTTTCTCGGCTTCGGCCTGGGAGTACACGGGGCCGATCGGTTTGCTGGGTTTCTTGAAGGCCGGGTCGTTGGCGTCCACTTCAACCTGGGTGAGCAGGGTGGCAAACGGGACTTCGAAGTCCAGCAGGTTGCCCAGTTCCTGTTCGATGATGTAGCCGATCATGCCTTCGGTTTCCGCGCCGAGCACGTCCAGCGGGTACGGCGAGACGCTGGTGTAGGCCGCCGCCTGCAACGACAGCAGGCCGACTTGCGGGCCGTTACCGTGGGCGATCACCAGCTCGTTGCCGGAATGGATCTTGGCAATCTGTTCGGTGGCGATTCGGATATTGGCGCGTTGGTTGTCCGCTGTCATGGGTTCACCACGGCGGAGGAGGGCGTTACCGCCCAGTGCAACGACGATACGCATAATGCAATCCTTCTAGAGTTCAGCGTGTGAACACAGGACTAAGTGTGGGAGGGGCTTGCTCCCGATGGCGGGCTAACATTCAATACTTGTATCGACTGATACGCCGCTATCGGGGGCAAGCCCCCTCCCACATTGACTGTGTTCCAGCAGTAAAAGTTAGATATCCGCCAACGTCGACACCAGGATCGCCTTGATGGTGTGCATGCGGTTTTCCGCTTGCTCAAAGGCGATGTTGGCCGGGGATTCAAACACCTCTTCGGTCACTTCCACGCCATTGGCCAGGTTCGGATAACGCGCGGCGATGTCCTTGCCAACCTTGGTTTCGCTGTTATGGAAGGCCGGCAGGCAGTGCATGAACTTCACCCGAGGGTTGCCCGAGGCTTTCATCATCTTGGCGTTGACCTGGTACGGCAGCAGTTGCTCGATACGCTCGTCCCACGCTTCCACCGGCTCGCCCATGGACACCCAGATATCGGTGTGGATGAAGTCCACGCCCTTCACCGCCGCGACAGGGTCTTCGGTGATGGTGATGCGCGCGCCGCTTTCCTCGGCAAAGGCCTGGCACTGCTTGATGAAATCTTCGTGTGGCCACAGGGCTTTCGGCGCGCCGATGCGCACGTCCATGCCCAGCTTGGCGCCGATCATCAGCAGCGAGTTGCCCATGTTGTAGCGGGCGTCGCCCAGGTAGGCGTAGCTGATGTCATGCAGCGGCTTGTCGCTGTGTTCGCGCATGGTCAGGGTGTCGGCGATCATTTGGGTCGGGTGGAATTCGGCGGTCAGGCCGTTGAATACCGGCACACCGGCGAACTTGGCCAGCTCTTCGACGATTTCCTGCGCGAAGCCACGGTATTCAATGGCATCGAACATCCGGCCGAGGACGCGGGCGGTGTCTTTCATGCTTTCTTTGTGGCCGATCTGCGACGACATCGGGTCGATATAGGTGACGTGGGCGCCCTGGTCGTGGGCCGCTACTTCGAAGGCGCAGCGAGTGCGGGTCGAGGTTTTTTCGAAGATCAGTGCGATGTTCTTGCCCAGCAAGTGCGGACGCTCGGTGCCGGTGTATTTGGCGCGTTTGAGGTCGCGGGACAGGTCCAGCAGGTAGTTGAGCTCGCGAGTGGTGTGGTGCATCAGCGAGAGCAGGCTGCGGTTGCGCATGTTGAAAGCCATGGTGGATCTCCTTCTGTTTAGGTTATCCCCTTGGCCGACGCCTCGTGAGCGGCGGCCAAGGCGTGAAAATTAATAATCGATTGGGTCGCGGATGATCGGGCAAGTCATGCAGTGGCCACCGCCACGGCCACGGCCGAGTTCACCGGCGCTGATGGTGATGACTTCCACGCCGGCCTTGCGCAGCAGGGTGTTGGTGGAGGTGTTGCGGTCGTAGCCGATCACCACGCCAGGCTCCAGGGCTACCACGTTGTTGCCGTCGTCCCACTGCTCGCGCTCGGCGGCGAAGCTGTTGCCGCCGGTTTCGACGACGCGCAAGGCCTTGAGGTTGAGCGCTGCGGCTACGGTGTCGAGGAAGTTGGTTTTCTCCCGTTGGATATCGATGCCGTGCGGCTTGCTTTCGTCAGGGCGCAGGGTGAAGGCGACGATCTGGTTGACCACTTCAGGGAAGATGGTGACCAGATCGCGGTCACAGAAGCTGAACACGGTGTCCAAGTGCATCGCCGCGCGGGATTTTGGCAGGCCGGCAACGATCACTCGTTCCACGGCTTTGTTTTTGAACAGGTTGCGCGCCAACTGGCCGATGGCCTGGTGGGACGAGCGCTCCCCCATGCCGATCAACACGACGCCATTGCCAATCGGCATGACGTCACCGCCTTCCAGGGTGGCAGCACCGTGTTCCAGGTCAGGGTCGCCGTACCAGATCTGGAAGTCCGCGTTGGTAAACTCGGGGTGGAATTTGTAGATGGCGCTGGCCAGCAGGGTTTCCTGACGTCGCGCCGGCCAGTACATCGGGTTCAGCGTCACGCCACCGTAGATCCAGCAAGTGGTGTCGCGGGTGAACTGGGTGTTGGGCAGCGGCGGCAGAATGAAGCTGGAGTGGCCGAGGAAATCGCGGAACATCTCGATGGTCTTGCCACCGAAGCTGCTCGGCAGGTCATCGGCCGACACGCCACCAATCAGGAACTCGGCGGTCTTGCGTGGCTCCAGGCTGCGCAGCCAGGAGCTGACTTCATCGACCAGGCCCAGACCCACTGTATTGGCGGTGATCTTGCGTTCCAGAATCCAGTCCAGGGCTTCGGGGATGGCGACGATATCGGTCAGCAGGTTGTGCATTTCCAGCACATCAATGTCCCGCTCGCGCATCTTGGTGACAAAGTCGAAATGGTCGCGCTTGGCCTGGGCCACCCACAGCACGTCATCGAACAGCAATTCATCGCAGTTGTTGGGGGTCAGCCGCTGGTGGGCCAAACCTGGGGAGCACACCATGACTTTGCGCAGTTTGCCGGCTTCGGAATGTACGCCGTACTTCACTTTTTCCGTGGTCATTACAGATCCTCCAGTGAACAACAATTACATAGTCAGGAAGCCGGCGTAGAGGCCGTAGGCAGCCACCAGGGCGCCAACAACCACTGCGGCGAAAATCAGCTTCTCGACGTTGGTGAAAATCGGTTTGCCCAGTTCATGCTTGGCCTTGGCGAACAGGATCGCGCCAGGGGCATAGAGCAGGGCGGAGAGCAGCAGGTATTTGGTGCCGCCGGCGTAGAGCAGCCAGACCGCGTAGATCAGTGCGATCGCGCCGATGATCAGGTCCTTCCTGCGGTCGGCCGAGGCGTTTTCGTAGGTTTCGCCACGTACCGCCAGCAACAGCGCATAGGCTGCCGACCACAGGTAAGGCACCAGGATCATCGAGGTGGCGAGGTAGATCAGCGACAGGTACGTGCTGGCGGAAAACAAGGTGATAACCAGGAACACCTGGACCATCGCGTTGGTCAGCCACAACGCGTTGGCCGGTACATGGTTGGCGTTTTCCTTACGCAGGAACTCCGGCATGGTGTGGTCTTTGGCGGCGGCGAACATGATCTCCGCACACAGCAGCACCCACGACAGCAGTGCGCCGAGCAGCGAGATGATCAAGCCGACGCTGATCAGCACCGCGCCCCAGTGGCCCACGACGTGCTCCAGCACGGCAGCCATCGACGGGTTCTGCAACTTGGCCAGTTCCGGTTGGGTCATGATGCCCAGCGAAAGTACGTTCACCAGCATCAGGAACAGCAGCACGGTGATAAAACCGATCACGGTGGCCTTGCCCACGTCGGAGCGTTTTTCGGCCCGCGCCGAGAAGATGCTCGCGCCTTCGATGCCGATGAACACCCATACGGTGACCAGCATCATGTTGCGCACCTGGTTCATCACGCTGCCCAGGTCGGGGTTTTTCAGGCCCCAGATGTCAGCGGTGAAGATGTCCAGCTTGAATGCAAACACCGCAATCAGCACGAACAGCACCAGCGGCACTATCTTGGCGACGGTGGTCACGAGGTTGATGAACGCCGCTTCCTTGATCCCGCGCAGTACCAGGAAATGCACGGCCCACAGCAGCACCGAGGCGCCAATCACTGCGGCCGGGGTGTTGCCCTCGCCAAAGATCGGGAAGAAGTAGCCGAGGGTGCTGAACAAGAGTACGAAGTAGCCGACGTTGCCCAGCCACGCGCTGATCCAGTAACCCCAGGCAGACGAGAAGCCCATGTAGTCGCCGAAACCGGCCTTGGCATAGGCGTATACGCCGCCGTCGAGGTCGGGTTTGCGGTTGGCCAGGGTTTGGAATACAAAGGCGAGGGTCAACATGCCTACAGCAGTAATCACCCAACCGATCAGAACGGCACCGACATCGGCGCTGGCTGCCATGTTTTGCGGCAGGGAGAAGATCCCGCCGCCAATCATTGAGCCCACGACAAGTGCAACCAGTGCACCAAGTCGAAGTTTTCCGGGAGATTCAGACATTGCATAACTCCAATGCAGGAGAAGAGAGAGCACAGAATAATTCTGTGTGCTATTCAAACAACTGACTTAGATCACATCATTGGCACATTCCATTGTGAATTAATGACTTAGGCCGAAAATGCTGCGGGCGCAAGGGCTTGGCGCAGCACCTTGTTGTAGAGCCTTTATGCGCTGTTTATTGTTAAGGTTTGCTAATTGCAGAGACATTTCAAGCTAGCCCCTTTTTGTGAATGTGCAAACTTTTTCCAGGGCGATTCGGCAAACCATTGATGTTCATAAAGTTCAATACATATTTAATTTATAAATTTCCCTAAACTCTAGTTATTGACATGCCTTTGGGTTATTAGAACCCGCGTTTTGTTCGCAATACCTGATAAACGCGGGAGCTCTCGTGCAAATTAGTTGAGTACACAATCGTTCGCTCATTTGTTTTTGACTCTGGAGAGTTCATGTCGCAATCGTCTGAAAAGCTTCGACTCAGCGCCTTGATCGCCCTGGTGGTGGGCTCCATGATCGGCGGGGGGATTTTTTCCCTGCCACAAAATATGGCCGCGCGCGCCGAAGTCGGCGCGGTATTGATCGGCTGGGCGATCACCGCCGTGGGCATGCTGACCCTGGCGTTTGTGTTCCAGACCCTGGCCAACCGCAAACCCGAGCTGGATTCCGGGGTGTATGCCTACGCCAAGGCCGGTTTCGGCGACTACATGGGCTTCTCGTCTGCCTGGGGTTACTGGATCAGCGCGTGGATGGGCAATGTCGGCTACTTCGTACTCTTGTTCAGCACCCTCGGCTACTTTTTTCCGGTGTTCGGCGAGGGCAATACGCCGGTGGCCATCGGCTGCGCCTCGCTGTTGCTGTGGGCCGTGCATTTCCTCGTGATGCGCGGGATCAAGGAGGCGGCATTCATCAACCAGATCACCACGGTGGCCAAGCTCGTACCGTTGCTGATGTTCGTGGTCATCGCCGGCGTGGCATTCAAGGCGGATATCTTCACGGCTGACATATGGGGCTTGGGCAAGCCGCAATTCGGCAGCGTGGCGGACCAGGTGCGCAATATGATGCTGGTCACGGTGTTCGTGTTTATCGGCATCGAGGGCGCCAGCGTGTATTCGGCGCGGGCGCAGAAACGCTCCGACGTGGGCCGGGCCACGGTGATCGGGTTTCTCGGCGTGCTGGCGCTGCTGGTGCTGGTGAACCTGCTCTCCTTGGGCATCATGAGCCAGCCGGAACTGGCGAAATTGCAGAACCCGTCCCTGGCCGGCGTGCTGGAGCACATCGTCGGGCCCTGGGGCGCGCTGCTGATCAGCATCGGTTTGGCGGTATCGCTGCTGGGCGCGTTGCTGTCATGGGCGCTGCTCTGCGCGGAAATTCTCTACGCCACGGCCCATGACAAGACCATGCCGGCCTTTCTGAAAAAGGAAAACGCCAACCAGGTGCCGGTCAACGCCCTGTGGCTGACGAATGTGATGATCCAGATATTCCTGGTCATCACGCTGTTTTCCGAAAGCACCTACACCACCCTGATTTACCTGGCCTCATCCATGATCCTGGTGCCTTACCTGTGGTCGGCGGCCTACGCGGTGTTGTTGAGCGGGCGCGGGGAAACCTACGAAGGCGCCCAGCGCCAGCGCCTGAAAGATCTGCTGGTGGGGCTGATTGCACTGAGCTACGCGGTGTGGCTGCTCTACGCCGGTGGGCTGAAGTACCTGCTGCTGTCGGCGTTGCTGTATGCGCCGGGCGTGGTGTTGTTTGCCCTGGCCAAGCGCGAGCAGGGCCAGCCGTTGTTTACCCATGTGGAAAAAGGCATTTTTGCCTGTGTGATGGCGGGCGCGGGGTTGGCGGCATATGGGCTGTATAGCGGGGTGTTGTCGTTATGAGGCTTTGGCGTTTTGATCAGCGCCGCTTTGTGGCGTGGTGAGCAGGGTGGATTGATCGCGCTGGCTTGCCTGCGATGGCGATCTTCAAGTCACCACTGAGGCCGGTGCGACCCCAACTCTCCCGCCGGCAAATCCCACTGCAACGGTGTGCCGCTGATGGCTATCGGCGCGAGCAATCGGTGCGCCGGTCCCCAGGCCGTTTGTTCCTCCACCAATCCCTGATCTTCAGGTGCCTCGGCCCGCAATGGCGGTTGCTCCGGAACCGGTCCGGCATCCACCAACAATTTTGCCGTGCGCGCCAACGACAACCGCGCCGAACCGCCGCGGCCAGAGGCCAAGCGC
>NZ_JAKNRV010000236.1:0-8293 GCF_023072625.1 Pseudomonas emilianonis | reverse complement strand
CGGAGCGCCTGCAGAGCGTGGATGCGCTGCTCTATAATGGCGCCGGCGCCGATCGCGAAGATGGCTTCGCCTTTTGCCTGCAGCCCACGGCGTTGGTCAACTTGCAAACCGGCGAGCGCCAGCCGGTCGATTACTTCCCGGCAGGCCAGCAGGTGCACGCGGTCGCCGGGATCGGCAACCCGCAACGTTTCTTCAACACCCTTGAAACGCTACACTGGCAACCGATACCCCATGTTTTTGCCGACCATGCGCCCTACAGCGCCGAGGTCTTGAATTTCACACCATCATTACCGCTGGTCATGACCGAGAAGGACGCGGTGAAGTGCCGCGTCTTTGCCCAGCCTGACTGGTGGTACCTTGCGGTGGATGCGGTGCCGTCGCCGGCGTTTGTCGCCTGGTTCGACACGCAACTGATGCGTCTGTTGCCCTCCCGTCTCTTGCCTTAAACGCTTCATTCCAGGAAACACTCATGGACACCAAACTGCTCGACATCCTCGCTTGCCCGATCTGCAAAGGCCCACTCAAGCTCAGCGCTGACAAGACCGAACTGATCAGCAAAGGCGCCGGCCTGGCTTACCCGATCCGTGATGGCATCCCGGTGATGCTGGAAAGCGAAGCCCGCACGCTGACTACCGACGAGCGTCTGGATAAATGACTACAGCCTTTACCGTTGTCATTCCATCGCGCTACGCCTCGACCCGCCTGCCGGGTAAACCGCTGCAACTGATCGGCAACAAGCCGATGATTCAGTTGGTATGGGAACAGGCCTGCAAAAGCAGCGCCGAGCGCGTGGTGGTGGCTACCGATGATCCACGTATTATCGACGCCTGCAAAACCTTCGGTGCCGAAGCGGTACTGACCCGCGAAGACCACAATTCCGGTACCGACCGCCTGGCCGAAGTGGCCACACAGCTTGGCCTGGCGCCTGATGCCATCGTGGTCAATGTGCAAGGTGACGAGCCGTTGATCCCGCCGAGCGTGATCGACCAGGTGGCCGCCAACCTGGCTGCCCATGGTGAAGCGCGCATGGCGACGCTGGCCGAGCCCATCGAAGATATCGACACCCTGTTCAATCCGAACGTGGTCAAGGTGGTCAGCGACATCAACGGCCTGGCGCTGACGTTCAGTCGCTCGACGTTGCCCTGGGCGCGGGATGCTTTTGCCAGGAATCCTGACCTGTTGCCAGAGGGCGTGCCGTACCGCCGTCACATCGGTATCTACGCCTACCGCGCCGGTTTCCTGCAGGACTTCGTCAGTTGGGGCCCGTGCTGGCTGGAAAACACCGAATCCCTGGAGCAACTGCGTGCCCTGTGGCACGGCGTGCGCATCCACGTCGCCGATGCTCTGGAAGCACCGCCTGCAGGTGTCGACACTCAGGAAGACCTCGAACGCGTCCGCCGCCTGCTGGGGGCCTGATGGAGGTTCTGTTTGTCTGCCTGGGCAATATCTGCCGCTCGCCAACCGCTGAAGGCGTATTGCGTCATAAATTGTACGAAGCGGGTTTGGCCGGCCAGGTCGACGTGGCGTCCGCCGGCACGGGCGAATGGCATGTCGGCAACCCACCGGACCAGCGCAGCCAGCGTGCAGCGCGGGCGCGGGGTTATGATCTGTCGGCCCAGCGTGCGCAGCAGGTCAGCAGCGCCGACTTTGCGCGCTACGACCTGATCCTGGCGATGGACCACAGCAACCTGCGCAACCTCAAGGCCATGCAGTCGGGGCAGGGCAAGGCCGAGCTGGACCTGTTCCTGCGCCGCTACGACTCGGAAGTGGACGAGGTGCCAGACCCTTACTACGAAGGCGAACAAGGCTTTGAGCGGGTCCTGGACCTGATCGAGCGAGCCTGTGATTTATTGGTGATCGAATTGAAGGGGCGGTTATGACCTTGCAAGTGCTTGCGCAGGTATCGCTCAAGCCATTCAACAGCTTTGGTATCGACGTGCGTGCCCAGCTCTTCGCGGAGGCCCATAGCGACGCGGATGTTCGCCAAGCCCTGGCCTACGCCGCCGCGCAGGCAGTACCGCTGCTGGTGATCGGCGGTGGCAGCAACCTGCTGCTGACCCGGGACATTCCAGCCCTGGTATTGCGCATGGCGACCCGGGGCATTCGGGTGCTGCAGGATGATGGCAAGCACGTGCTGGTCGAGGCCGAAGCGGGCGAAGCCTGGCACCCGTTTGTACTGTGGACCCTGGAACATGGCCTCTGCGGCCTCGAAAACCTCAGCTTGATCCCCGGCACCGTGGGTGCCGCTCCGATGCAAAACATCGGCGCCTACGGTGTGGAGATCAAGGATGTGTTCGCCGGCTTGACGGCCCTGGACCGCCAGACCGGCGAGTTGCGTGATTTCAACCTGGAAGAATGCAACTTCGCCTACCGGGACAGCCTGTTCAAACACGAAACCGGGCGTTGGTTGATCCTCCGAGTACGGTTTGCCTTGAGCCGCGTCAGCCACCTCAAGCTCGACTACGGCCCAGTGCAACAGCGCCTGGCCGGGCAGGGGATTACCCAAGCCACCCCGAGCGATGTCAGTCGGGCAATCTGTAGCATTCGTCGGGAAAAACTGCCGGACCCCGCAGAACTGGGCAACGCCGGCAGCTTCTTCAAAAACCCACTGGTGTCCCAGGCGTTGGCGGCTGAGCTGCAAGGCTTGTATCCGGACCTGGTGGCCTATCCCCAGGCGGACGGCCAGATGAAACTCGCCGCCGGCTGGTTGATCGACAAGGCCGGTTGGAAGGGCTTTCGTGATGGCGATGCCGGCGTGCATAAGATGCAGGCATTGGTGCTGGTCAACTACGGCGGCGCCACCGGGCATGACATCGCGAACCTGGCGCTACGTATCCAGCAGGATATTGCCGAACGTTTCAAGGTCGACCTGGAGATGGAGCCCAACCAGTACTGAGTCCAGAACAAAGTCCCCTGAAACAAAAATGCCCCGTATCTCGCGATGCGGGGCATTTTTATGCTGCTGGCAATCAGTCGTCGCGGCTCATGATGCCGAAGATCTGCAACAGGCTGATAAACAGGTTGTAGATCGACACATACAGGCTGATGGTCGCCATGATGTAGTTGCGCTCACCGCCGTGGATGATGGCGCTGGTCTGGAACAGGATGCACACGGAGGAAAACAGCACAAAGCCCGCGCTGATCGCCAATTGCAGGCCGCTGATCTGGAAGAACATGCCTGCGACCACTGCCCCTAGCAACACGAAGAAACCGGCGGTGATGAAGCCACCCAGGAAGCTCATGTCCTTGCGGGTAATCAGCACATACGCCGACAAACCACCAAACACCAGGGCTGTCATGGCAAACGCCGAGCTGACCACTTCCGCGCCGCCGGCCATGCCGAGGTAACGGTTAAGGATCGGGCCGAGGATAAACCCCATGAAACCGGTCAATGCAAACGCCGACACCAGGCCCCAGGCCGAGTCACGCAGCTTGTTGGTCAGGAAGAACAGACCGTAGAAGCCGATCAACACGACAAAGATATTCGGGTAGCCGACGCGCATCTGCTGGGCCATGAACGCCATCACGCCGCTGAATGCGAGGGTAAGGGCGAGCAAGCCATAGGTGTTGCGCAAGACGCGGCTGACTTCAAGCTGCTCAGCCTGCGCGTTACCATTCACTGCGTAATTCTGTTCGCGCATGGCGACACTCCTTCGGTTTTGAAACGTTCAGTCGCAAAGATCATAACAGACGCCCTGTAACAAGCGATGGCGAGAGTTTGACAGTGTGTTTCATTCGGGTATTATGGCGCCCGCTGAGACAGGATGGGCTGCTATAATCCTGTGATGCAAAAGGGAAATTGGCAGAGTGGTTGAATGCACCGGTCTTGAAAACCGGCGAACGTTAATAGCGTTCCCAGGGTTCGAATCCCTGGTTTCCCGCCAAGATTTAAACGAAAGCCCCGCATTGCGGGGCTTTTGCGTTTCTGGCGTTCAGGAATGCTGATAGTGAAACATCTGATCGTTTCCGCATCATTTCAGGCGGTTTCCGCAACTCAGCCAGATTTGAGATCAACGAGTCGGCTTCACGATCTCGCCAACGCGCCTGTAGACCGTCTCCGTGATGCGCTTGTCCGTGTGGCCCAGGAGGCGGCTGGCATCGCCCAGGTCGAGGATCTCGCTGGCGGCTTTCGGTCGGATGTCGCGGAATTGGAACTGGCGAATGCTCGCGGCGAGAATCCCGTCTCCTTTCTCGCGAGCTGTCGCAATCGCCCGGTTCCTGGCATCGTCAAAGCGCAGCCGCAGCATCGGCTTGGTCACCTGCCGCCCATCCTCAGTGACAATCAGGTACGGGCTCCGCACGCCGCGGGAACGCCTCTGCTCTATCAACCGCTCCACCAGTGCGCCTAAGTCATTCAAAACTCCGGCGGCAGTCAGGCGGATTCGTAGCTTTTTGGAAGTCTTGCCCTGGGCAACCTGGAGGAACTCGTTAACCGCGTCTGCTTCCCGCATCGAAAGCACGTCCGCCGGGCGCTGGCCAGTCAAATAAGCCAGGTCCATGGCGTCGCGCAACTCCGAGGTCGCGACCGCATACACGGCGCTCCAGATTTCCTCGGTTGCGTAAAAGTCCCGCGGCACTTCCTTGTTCTTTCGCACGCCGGCGGCCGGGTTGCTCTCGGTGATCCCCCACTCGCGTGCGATGTTAAGCGACATCCCTGTGCGCTGTTCCATTGAAGCCATCTTGACCGCAATCGACCCAAGGAAAAACTAGGACATGAAAACGCCCGTACTAGAGACCCGCCGCCAAGTAATGGCTGCTGTGTCCAACGCTTTCCCTGGTGGGATGGATTGCGCGGCAGCTCGCCTTGGCATCAAGGACAAACGCCTGGAGAACCAGATTTACGAAACCGCCGGGTGCAAGCCGCTGAGCGATGCCGAGATCTTCGTGCTGGAAAGCGAAACAAAGACCGAGCATCTGCCGGACTACATCTGCGCGATGTACGGCGGTGTGTTCGTAAAGATCCCGGAGGCGGGGGAGCTGGACAACGTCGACCTGTATCAGCGCTCTCTGGCTGCATCTGCACAGCGCGGCGCTCTTGACCAGATGGTGGCTTCCGCCCTGGAAGACGGCGAAATCGATTCGAACGAAGCAAAGAAGATCCGCGCCCTGCACGCCAAGTACATGTCGGCGAGCCTCGAGACTATCGGGGCGGTAATTGAGTTGCACAAGGCAAGAGCCTGAATTTCACGACCGGAGAAAGACCATGAGCAATCGAGATCCCCATTTTGAAGAGCTGGTAGCACTACGGGACGTACTGATTGAGGTGCTACCAAGTACGGGCGTTGACGATCTGACGACCGTGGCAATCGAGAACGCCAAGGCCGTCAGGGCCGCTTTTGAAGAGCTATCTAAATCGGCGACTACCGAGTGAGAGGCACTGAGCCCGCACCTTTCCCGGCTGCGCTCTTGAAGTGCTCCGTGAGTTGCGTGTGCGCCTCAACAATGGACGCGGTTATTACTCCAGCCCCGTTGGTTTTTAGATCGCCAGCACGAATCAATTCGATAACGACCTGTAGCGCCGCAGTTGCAGCGGTGTTGTTCAGATTAATGACTTCAGTCATGTCCGGCCTCCTAGGCCTTCTTGTGTGGAAGCAGAAAGCTACCACGGATGCGCCGGACACCCAATTTACCCGCAGCACCAAATCGCAGGCACAAAAAAGCCAGGTTCACGGCCTGGCTCTTTGTGCAGCATTTACAACTAAGTTCTGGAGCGCATAATGCCCATGTCTACCCAAACTGTCAATTCGCCACCTTACGCGCCACGTTTTCCGCAATCTGAAAACGTGGCGCGCAATTCCTCGGTGATTCCGTTCGACTTCGACGGCGCTGCAATCAGGGTCATCACCGACAAGCTCGGAGATCCATGGTTTGTTGCCCGCGATGTCGCTGACGCCCTCGGCTATTCCAAGCCTGAGAACGCAGTGTCCCGCCATTGCAAGGCTGCGACCACTACCCCGAAACAGGGTGGTGGTTTCATGACTATCATCCCGGAGCGAGACCTGTACCGGCTGGTGATGAAGTCCAAGCTGCCGGCCGCCGAGAAGTTTGAAGAGTGGGTGGTCGGGCAGGTGCTGCCGAGCATCCGCAAGACCGGCACCTTTTCCGCTCAAGGCCCGAACAACTCCAAGATCGTCGGAGAGCTGGCGATTCTTGAATGCTTCGACCGCCTGCTGAAGCCTGCCAACTCTAGCAAGATGATGATGCTGGCCAAGATCGCCGCCAATAACGGGCTGGATGCCAAATTCCTCCCAGGTTACGCCGTGGACGCCGCCCCTGATGCCGCTGGCGGGTCTTCGATGCCCGCCAAGGCAATCACCGCCCTGATCAAAGATCACGCCATCGCCAGCACCGCCCGTGCCTTCAACCTTGAACTTGAGGCCCACGGCTTCCTCAAGGTGCTCCAGCGCAAAAACTCCAAGCAGGAAATGGTCGACTTCTGGTCCGTGACTGAGAAGGGCATGGCCTACGGCAAGAATCTCACCAGCCCCCAGTGCCCCCGCGAGACACAGCCTCACTGGTATGTGGATCGCTTCCTTGAATTGGCCGGCCTTGTCGGCAAAGGAGGCAAGTAATGGCCCGCGCACGAAACGTAAAGCCCGGCCTGTTCAGCAATGAGCTACTTGTCGAGCTTCCAGCATTTGACCGGCTGGCTTTCATTGGCCTGTGGTGCCTGGCGGATCAAGCCCTTTCTCAATCCGGCAATCTGATCTTCGGCAGCGCAGACCACCCTGAAAGGGCTTGGACAGACCTTACGGCAACTGTTCGCGCGTCCGGAGACTTGCAAGGCATTGTGTTTTATCAGGCAACTAACGGCAACGAGACGACCTGGATACTGGTTGGGTCTAACGGTAAAGTCTTTTCCCGTTATGGCGATTGGTCAGGCCAGGTGGCGCGCACTACGACCTTCACTTCTAGCGAGACTGTGTACTGCGTCAACGTCATTGGCAGTTTTGTGTTGATTGCGGGATCGAATGGGAAGCTGCTTAGCGCTGTGAAGGTGGCGACGGATAATCTGCAAAACTTCACGCCCAGAACCAGCACCTTCGGCTATAGCACCATCCTTTCCATGAAGCTTTGCAACGGGAAAATGTTTATCGTTGGTGCGGATGGCAAGATGGCATATTCATCCGATGGGCTTAGCTGGACTGCTGTTGAAGATACCAGTTTCGGTGGAACCATCATCCGCGACATTGCTTACGGTAATGGCAAGTATGTAGCTGTCGGCGACGGCGGCAAGACAGCCGTTTCCGAGGATGGGATCGGCTGGGTTCAGCAAGCCAACACTTTCGCAGGAACCGATATCCGGAGCGTCGCCTACGGCAATGGCAAATTTGTAGCTGTTGGTGCAGACGGCAAGATTGCTTACTGGACTCCATGATCTTCTATCTCCTTGCGTAATAGAGCCCAGCCGTCGCGCTGGGCTTTTTCATTTCTGATTCAGGCTCGCCACAGCCAGGGTGGCCCTTCGGGGGATGCCTGGACGCGGATAAGCCGGTAGTGCCGCGCTACGGAAAAACACCGGCAGCCCGCGCGCCCTGACCTAACACGCTTTCAGGGTGGCGCGAGACAGGAACGGCGAGATCGATGCATTGGGGCGTCGACGCGGGAATTGCCTTTGGCTGACGGCGGGAAAGACCGCGCACCTACTCCAGGCGCAGTTCCAGACGCAGTGAATTTAGATATTCCGTGCAAAACTCAGTTTCGAGGATTTTCTTTGCTCGGGCCTCTTGCTCCTTTCCCGACGAACCAGGAGGGCCCAATATTTCGTCTTTTACGCCCTCAAACATCGCGACTATCTCTTCTCGATTTTTCTTGATGCCGCTTTCTTTCATGTAAAGAGCAGTATTGTTCAGCGACGTTGCTATCACTGCATGTGGAATATCTGGATCACCGCTCCCGGCCAAGGCGCATCGAATCATTTTTACTGCATGCGCCTCATGGGTTTCGCACCCCTGCATATTGAGCAGAGTAACAACAGTTAGCGCTGTGAAAATTACCCCTCTCTTCATGTTTTTCTTCCTGTGCTCGGCTAAATATTTAGATTTTCCAGCGGAAGGTAAGCTCTGCCCGCTCCAAATCTACCTTTTCAGGTCTCGACATTGGTAGGGGACCTTTTCGTTTTCGGCCCCGCCACACCCTTCGCTCTGAGCTGGGGGTGCCGCCGGGGCTGATTCAAATCTGCAGGTCATGGCCTGTCATATTCATAACTCCCTGACGGGGAGGAACCGAGATGTCCAACATGCCAGACAAACCAGACACATGGGCGATTGCGCTTGCGTGGTTGAGCCAGCAT
>NZ_JAKNRV010000235.1:0-8320 GCF_023072625.1 Pseudomonas emilianonis | reverse complement strand
CGCTCGGCCGGGGTGACGCCGGCGGCGCGGTAGGCGTGGTCCTCAACGAACGCGGTGACGTAGGCCAGCCCCTTGGCCACGGAGATTTTTTTCAGGTCCAGCGGTTCGGTGGGCGCGGGGTGCAACTCGACGTTCAACTGGGCCAATTCTGCCGGGTCCCACTTCAAGGCGCTGAGGTCATAGCGCTGGTCGGCGATATTGCTGGCGGTGCTGGGGTCGGTGCCGATGTAGTCCACCGGGAGCATTTTCAGTTGCTGCACCGGGCGGCCATTTTGCTGGGTGACGGCCGGCACATGGCAGCCGGCGCAGTTTTCGGCGAACAGCGTGCGGCCCTGGGCGGCGAGGGGCTTGTCGATGGCGCCGAACAGGTCTTCCGGCCAGGTCGGCGGCTTGAGGCGCTGCAGGGTTTCTTCGATCAGGTTCAGGTCGCGCACCCGCACGCTCGACGGGTAGCGTGCGTCGCCCTGAAGCGGCTGGCCGGCGCTGTCGAAGAAGTCCAGAGTCGCCCCCACGCCAAGGGCTTCGCCGATATTGCGGGCCATCGGTTGTTGCGCCGAACCGGTCCATTGCACCCAGTCGAACGTCCAGATATCCCACAACTGCGGGTAGTCCACAGGCGCGTTGGCAATTCGGTAATTCTCCGGGGAAATCGCGTCGCCAAAGCTGGCGTTGGCGATGCGGCCGAAGGCATCGGTGCGCCCCGGGCCTTCCTCGGTGGGGTAGAGGCCACGGTGGGTATCGTTCCAGGCGACTTTGATGAACTGGTTCAGCGACTGTTTGAAGTCTTGGCGCAGCAGGTCTTCATTGTGGTCATCGTAATCGTGGCCGAGCACCTGGCGGGCGAAGCGTTCGAATTTCCACGGGTTGTAATACGTCGCGGCGAGGCTGGCCACCAGGGCCTGGCCGAAACTGCCGCCGCGCAAGGTCGGCACGCTGGAGGGCAGCACGTGCTGGGCCGAACCGCCGTCGATGCGCAGGGCCTGGCCGTTGAAATGCAGTTCGCCGGTGTGGCAGGCGGCGCAGGTGATGTCCAGGTATTCGGTGTTGCTGCCGGCGTTCTTGTGCCGGGCGAAGCCGACCGGCAGGTTGCCGGGGTTTTGTGGGCTGGGCACTTGCCTGGGGTCGACCAGGAAACCGAAGCGTGCCAGGTACTCCGGCGTGGCGAAGCGCTGTTCGGAAAACGGCAGTTCCAGCGCGGTGAACCAGTCGTAATGCAGGCCTTTTACCTGGGTGCCCTGGGGCGTGAAGTAGTAGGTCTGGCGGTCGGCGGCACTCCATTGATCCTGGTAATGCACGTGCTCCACGGGGACGTAGTCCGGCAGCCTGGGGTTGGCGGTGTAATAGAGCACCACTGCCAGGATCAGGCCCAGCAGGGCGAGGATCAGCAGTAAAACACGGGAAAAAATGCGCAAGATAACTATCCTTGTCGAGTGATTGCGTTGTTATGCCACTACGCCACAGGTGCGGCAAGTGGCCATGATCCTGCTGGCAGGCGGTCCCGCGATCCGTCGCGGGCGTCCATCATGAATGAAAATGCTTTTAAACACGTGAACTTATCAGAAGTTTCCTGCTCAGATGCCGGTAGCCATTGGTCGTGGCCGCCTGATAAGCTCGCGACTTTATTCGATTGCCCTTTTGGCGCATGAACAAGGAAATAGCATGAAACAGCATCGGTTGGCGGCGGCGGTGGCCCTGGTTAGCCTGGTACTTGCGGGTTGTGATTCGCAGACCAGCGTAGAGCTGAAAACCCCGGCGCAGAAAGCTTCCTACGGTATCGGCCTGAACATGGGCAAAAGCCTTGCCCAAGAAGGCATGGACGATCTGGACTCCAAAGCGGTAGCCCAGGGCATTGAAGATGCCGTCGGTAAGAAAGAGCAGAAGCTGAAAGACGACGAACTGGTTGAAGCGTTTGCCGCACTGCAGAAGCGTGCTGAAGAACGCATGACCAAAATGAGCGAAGAGTCGGCAGCCGCCGGCAAGAAATTCCTCGAAGACAACGCCAAGAAAGACGGCGTAGTCACCACGGCTTCCGGCCTGCAGTACAAGATCACCAAGAAAGCCGACGGCGCTCAGCCTAAGCCGACCGACGTGGTCACTGTGCACTACACAGGCAAGCTCACCAACGGCACCACCTTTGACAGCTCCGTGGATCGCGGCAGCCCGATTGACCTGCCGGTCAGCGGCGTGATTCCGGGTTGGGTCGAAGGCCTGCAACTGATGCACGTCGGCGAAAAGGTCGAGTTGTACATCCCATCCGACCTGGCCTACGGTGCCCAGAGCCCGAGCCCGGCGATCCCGGCCAACTCCGTGCTGGTATTCGACCTGGAACTGCTGGCCATCAAGGACCCAGCCAAGGCTGAAGCTCCTGACGCACCAGCCGCCAAGAAGTAATCGGCGCCTGAACACCCAACGCCCCGTCTCGACGGGGCGTTGTTGTTTGTGCAGGGTGCTTCCACTCTCAGCCTGTGCAAATCCAAACGAACAACCGTCACTTGCAACAGTCTGATAAAAGACTCGAGTGCGGGTAGCCGGACGCAAGCGCCAAGTCAATGAATTCTTGGGTTTTTTTGATGTGCGCAAAAAACGCCCGATCTGACTACGAGCCTTGTAAACCGTGGCTTTCAGCCATGAAAATGGGCTCTGTTCACAAGGTTATCCACAATTTGTGTGGATAACCTTTTCTGACCCATGGAACTGGAGTGCCGAATGAAACCACCCTTCAATTTCGCCCGTTTCCTGCCCATGGCCGCGCGCCTGCTGGGGCGTGGGCGCTTGCCGACGTTGTTGTTCGCCGTGGCGGCCAAGGGCGCAAGCCAGGGCAACCGCCTCGGTAAGCTCAAGGATGACCTCAAGTTGCTCCAGGCCCTATGCCTGGCCTACTGGCGGGGCGAGTACCGGGCGATCAGCCCGAAGGCGCTGGTGTCGGTCGTGGCAGGACTGATGTATTTCCTCAGCCCGATCGACGCGATACCGGACTTTATCCCCGTATTCGGCATGCTCGACGACATCGCCGTGCTGGCCTGGGTCATGAAGAGCCTGGGCGCCGAACTGAGCGCCTTTCGCGCCTGGCGTGAGGCGCAGCGTCCGGAAAAGCTCGCCGTGGTTGAGCGCCTGCCAGCGACGCCCGCGCTGCTGGCTCAGGAAAACCCGCAAAAAGCCCCATGACACGGATATCCCCCTGCGACCTTTGTGGCTGTTAGGATTACACTCCTAAGAAAGTGCTTACTTAGTAAGTGTTGTTATCCTACGGGGCTGTCATGGATATTCAGATAATTTCACGGAATGGCGAGCCCGAGTACGCGGTGTTGCCATGGGATCAGTACCAGGCGCTGCTAAAAGCCGCCGGTCAGCAGCAACCTGCGCCAACACCTTCTTCTACTGCCCAAGCCGCGCCTCCTCAGGACCTGCACCCGCTTGCAGACCTGCGCGGCTTGCGCGAAGCCAAGGGGCTGGCCATCGAAACCCTGGCCCGCACCGTGGGGATCAGCTCCTCGTACCTCGGATTGATCGAAAGTGGTGAACGCCAGCCGGATGCCGCGATCCGCCGCAGCCTGGCCTGGGAATTGGGCGTGGCAGGTTGGAGGGATGAATCTTGAGCCTACGTATCAGCCGTCAACACTGGGATGGGTTACTCAACGAACTGGACCAGGCGCGCCGCCAGCGCCACTTGCTGACCTACCGTGCGCTGCTGGAGCGCCTGCAATTTCCCACGCCGGCGATGCAGACACTCACCGCAGCCCTGGAACACCTGGCGGCGCTGGACGCCAAAGCCGAGCAGCCATTGCGCAGTTCCCTGGTGATCAGCCAAGGCGCCAGCCGCCTGCCGCGTACCGGTTTCTTTGAATGCGTGGAGCGCCTGGGGCGCTTTTGCGGGCCTTCCGATGGCGTGGCCGCCGCGTCCTGGCACGCTTCGGAAGTGGTGCGCGTGTTCGAGTACGAGTACCCGGAATCTGCCGAGGCTTAAACCGGCAGGGGCAGCATGTCCAGGCTGTCGATCACATGGATGCTGTAACCGGCCACATTCTTCGCATGGTGTTTGGCCTGCGACGCCAGCTCCGCCAACTGGCTGGCATCGAGTTGTCCACAGGCCTGTGGATACAAATGCACCACGCCGATGGACAGCGACAGCAGTGCATACTCCTGGCGTACACCCTGGCGGTTCAAGGCCACAAAGCAGCCGGCGTCCAGGTGTTCTGCGCGATAAAAGCGCCGGCATTGGGTGTGGAAATCATCCAGCAGTTGATTGAGCCGTTTGCGCCAATCCTGCGGCCCGAGCACCAGCAAAAAATCATCGCCGCCGATATGCCCGACAAAGTCGCGGCTGGGGTCGACCCGGTCGTTCAGGCATTGCGCCAGGCACAGCAACACTTCGTCGCCACGCCCGTAGCCATAGATGTCATTGAAGGGCTTGAAGCTGTCGATATCCACGTAGCAAATCACCGATTCGCGCTGTTGCTGCAACAGCCGCGTCAGGCATTGCTGGATCGGCACGTTGCCAGGTAGCAGGGTCAGCGGGTTGGCGTAGCGTGCCTGCTGGATCTTCACCTCGGTGATCAGCTTGAGCACATCGATCACCCGGCCAAGGCCGAGGTAATCGCCGTTCAGCGTGATGATGAAATCTTCCTCGATGCGTTGCCGGGCGCGACTGGTCAGCAGCCGGCTGACCTGTTGCAGGGACTGGCTCAACTCCACCGCGAGAAAATCATCGCTCATCAAGCGGCTGATCGGCTTGCGCGCAAACAGGTCGGTGGCGAACGGCTTGAGCAGGGCGTCGGACAACGAATGGCGATGCACAATGCCGACCGGCCGGCCGTGTCCATCCAGCACTGCCAGGGAGTTGAGGTTGGCCTGGCGGCGGAAGGACTCCAGCACCAGGGCGGTGGCGGTGTCCTGATCCACTGCCGGCTGCTCGTTGAGCAGGGCACTGAGGTCACTGCCTTCTTCGCTGAGGGCAATGTTGGCGTTGTCGGGTTTGGGTAGCATCAGGCGCGCTTCCTGCGACGGGTGTTCTTGGGGACGACAGAGCAAGTAACCCTGGACCAGATCGACGCCCATCTCGGTCAACACCGCCAACTCTTCCGGTAGCTCGATGCCTTCGGCAATCACCTGGGCGCGCGACGCCCGAGCGATCTGCAGGATAGAACCGACAAATTCGCGCTTGAGCGCGTCCTGGTGGATGCCGTCGATAAAGTGCCGATCGATCTTCACGTAGTCCGGACGCAGTTCCGACCACAAGCGCAGGCTGGAATACCCCGCGCCCAAGTCGTCGAGCGCGATGGCGAAACCCATGTCGCGGTAGTGATGCAGGGCGGTTTGCAGCAGGTCGAAATCGTCGGTGGGCGTCTGCTCGGTGAGTTCGATCACCACCTGGCTGGGTGGGATGCCGAAGTCCCGCAGCAGTTGCAGGGTGCGGCCGGGTTGGTGCGCGGTTTCCATCAGGGATTCCGGCGAGATGTTGAGAAACAGCTTGCCCGGCAACTTCTGCGCGCTGAACCGCCGACACGCGCTTTCGCGACAGGCTATTTCCAGTTCGCTGAGGCGCCCGGCATGCCTGGCCACGGCAAACAAGGCGACGGGGGAGTGCAGTGGGCTGTTGGACGGGCCACGGCTCAGGGCCTCGTAGCCGAGGATGCGCCGTTCGGACAGGCTGATGATCGGTTGGAACAGGCTGTGCAAACTGCCTTGAGCCAGGATAGAGCCCAATGCATTCAGCTGTTCGGTCATGGTCATGGCGATCTCGATCTCGATCGAAAAAAAAGGACCGCAGGCGGTGAGCCAGCGGTCCTATATTTCACGACAGAATGATGTCTATATGATGACACTCCGCAGAGAGGTCACATTAAATCGCCATCATTTACTGCTTGGCCACCTGTTTTGTCACTTTCAGGTAGTCCAGCAGAATCCGGCCTGTCTCGGCCAGGTAGGCGTCGTCTTCCGGCTTGGTTTTGTCCGCCTCGGTCGGCAGCGCGTCTTCATCTTCTTTCTTCAGTTCCTTGAGTGGGTCTTCGCCCTTGGCCTTGCGGCGGACGTTCTCCAGCACCAGTTGCTGATTCTCGATGTCGGTGTGCTGCTTGCGGCGATCGATTTCGTTGAGGCTGACGGTTTTTTCTTCCATCAACTTCTTCGCCAGGGCCAGCTTGTCGCGGATAAACACGAACTCGGCATCCTTGGCGGAGCGGGTGTCGTGGTCAGCCTTCAACTGCGCCAGGAACGGTTTGAACGGGTCCGACGCCGGCTTGATCGCAGGACGGATGGTGTCCCACGGCATGGCTTCGGGCAGGGCGCTCTCGCCGATTTCCTTGGTGTCGATGATCGACGGGAAGTCGATGTCCGGCAGTACGCCCTGATGCTGGGTGCTCTGCCCGGAAACCCGGTAGAACTTGGCCAGCGTCAGCTTCAGCTCGCCATGGTTCAGCGGCTGAATGGTCTGCACGGTGCCTTTGCCGAAGGTCTGGCCACCGACGATCAGCGCGCGGTGATAATCCTGCATGGCGCCGGCGAAAATCTCCGAAGCCGAGGCCGAAAGGCGGTTGACCAGCAATGCCATCGGGCCTTTGTAGAAGGCACCCGGGTTCTCGTCTTCGAGCACGTCGACACGGCCGTCAGCGTTGCGTACCAACACGGTCGGACCCTTGTCGATAAACAGACTGGTCAGCTCGGTGGCTTCCTGCAGGGAGCCGCCGCCGTTGTTGCGCAGGTCGATGACCACGCCGTCGACTTTTTCTTTCTGCAGCTCGGTCAGGATTTTCTTAACGTCGCGCGTGGTGCTCTTGTAGTCCGGATCGCCGGCACGGAAGGCCTTGAAGTCCAGGTAGAAAGCCGGGATTTCAATCACGCCCAACTTATAGTCTTTGCCATCCTGCTTGAGGCTGAGGACTTTCTTCTGCACGGCCTGGTCTTCGAGCTTCACCGCTTCACGGGTGATGGACACGATTTTGCTGGTCTGGTCGTTCGGTGCATTGGTGTGCGGAATCACTTCCAGGCGCACCACGCTGCCTTTTGGCCCACGGATCAGCTTGACCACTTCGTCCAGGCGCCAGCCGACCACATCGACCATCTCTTTGTCGGCCTGGGCCACGCCGATGATCTTGTCGGCTGGTGCAACCTGCTTGGTCTTGTCCGCCGGACCTGCCGGCACCAGACGCACGATCTTCACTTGGTCATTGTCGCTTTGCAGGACGGCACCGATGCCTTCCAGCGACAGACTCATGTTGATATCGAAATTTTCCGCGTTATCCGGCGACAGATAATTGGTGTGCGGATCGTAGGACATCGCGAAGGTGTTGATGTAGGCCTGGAAGATATCTTCGGCACGGGTCTGGTCCAGACGTGCCAACTGATTCTTGTAGCGCTTGGTCAACAGCTCTTGAATGGCCTTCGGCTCTTTGCCGGCGATCTTCAGGCGCAGCACTTCGTCCTTGACGCGTTTGCGCCACAGGTCATCCAGGGCGGCGGTGCTGGTCAGCCAAGGGGCGTCCTTGCGATCCACCAGAAGGCTTTCCTTCTCGGCGAAGTCGAGCTTGTCGACGCCTTTGTTCAGCTCACCCAGGGCGAAGTCCAGACGCGCTTTGACACGGTCCAGGTAGCGCTTGTAGATGGTGAAGCCAGGCTGCAGGTCGCCACTCTTGAGGAAGTCGTCGAACTGGGTCTTCCACTTGTTGAACTCAGCGATATCGCTGGCCAGGAAGTAGCTGCGCGACGGGTCCAGCAGCTTGAGGTAGCTGTCATAGATGATCACCGAGCGAGCGTCGTCCAGCGGCGGCTTGCTGTAGTGATGGCGCTTGAGCAACTCGACGACGTTAAGGCTCGCAATCACCTCGTCGCGATCAGGCTGAAGGTTGTCCCAGCTGTTGGCTGCGAACGTATTGGTCGACATCGACGACAGGCCGAGACCAATGAAAAGAGCTAGGGCGGTGCTTGGGAACAAATGCTTCATGCTGATTCGACGCGGGGGCAATTGATAACGCATATTAGGCCGTCTTTGAAGTCGCCGGTTCCATATGGGCCGGTCGCATAATGCAAAAAGCCCGGCGATACAGCTACGGGCTCAGTCCAGACTCACTATGGAGGCACTGTGAAAGCATTGCAAGGCGTTGAAGGTCATGTGGAGTGGTTGGAAGAGCCAAGTCCTACATGCGATGTAGGTCAGGTTCGCATTCGGGTGGCGGCTGCGGGGCTCAATCGCGCCGATTTATTGCAGCGTGCGGGGCTTTATCCGCCGCCACCGGGCGTCAGCACGGTGTTGGGCCTGGAATGTTCCGGGGTGATCAGCGAGGTCGGCGCGGGCTCGTCCTGGCAGGTCGGCGACCGCGTCTGTGCG
>NZ_JAKNRV010000234.1:0-8329 GCF_023072625.1 Pseudomonas emilianonis | reverse complement strand
CGGGCGGGCTGTTGAGCAGGCCTCTGCTCGGGGCAGCCGCCGCCACTGGGGCGGCCTTGACCGCTTCAGGCTTGCCACCGGTCAAGGCGCTCAGGGAATCGTTACCGAAGGCTGAGTTCATCTTGGTCGGTGCGCTGGCGACCAGGGCGTCGAGGCGACCGACCTTGTGCAGGGCATGCTTGACCTTGGTCAACAGCTGTTCGTTGGTGAACGGTTTGCTGACGTAGCCGGAAACCCCGGCCTGGATCGCCTGCACCACGTTTTCCTTGTCGCCACGGCTGGTCACCATCACGAACGGCATGGCTTTGAGCTGCGGTTGCTCACGGCACCAGGTCAACAGCTCCAGACCGGACATCTCGGGCATTTCCCAGTCGCACAGCACCAGGTCGAAGGTTTCGCGCATCAGGATGGCCTGGGCCTTTTTGCCGTTCACCGCATCTTCAATCTTGATCCCGGGGAAGTAGTTGCGCAGGCACTTCTTCACCAGGTCGCGAATAAACGAGGCGTCATCCACCACCAATACACTGACTTTACTCATCGACCCTTTATCCTATAAAAACGCGGCACGCAGAACGCCTGACTAATGGCATTTTGCCAAAACTCTGTAGTCACGTTGGGTTTTCTTTCACCCAACGCGCAAAAAAAATCAGCTGCCACAAACGAAAACGCCCGACCAAAGGCCGGGCGTTAATTTCTCGGGCAACCTTACTTATCGTCAGATTCACCCGGAACATTAGGGATTTGATCAGTTGACCCTTCAACTTCGGCTTTCATGCGCTTGAGGCCCATGTGCCGTACGTCCGTGCCACGCACCAGGTAGATCACCAGCTCCGAAATATTGCGCGCGTGGTCACCGATCCGCTCCAGGGAGCGCAGCACCCAGATAATGCTCAAGACCCGCGAGATAGAGCGCGGGTCTTCCATCATGTAGGTAGCCAGCTCGCGCAGGGCGGTCTTGTATTCGCGGTCGATGACCTTGTCGTACTGGGCCACCGACAACGCCAGCTCGGCGTCGAAGCGAGCAAACGCGTCCAGGGCATCGCGCACCATGTTGCGCACCTGGTCGCCGATATGCCGCACTTCCACATAACCGCGCGGGGCTTCGCCTTCTTCGCACAGTTGGATGGCGCGGCGCGCGATTTTAGTGGACTCATCGCCGATACGCTCCAAGTCGATCACCGACTTGGAAATGCTGATGATCAAGCGCAGGTCGGAAGCCGCCGGCTGGCGGCGGGCGAGAATGCGCAGGCATTCTTCGTCGATATTGCGTTCCATCTGGTTGATCTGGTCATCGATCTCACGCACTTGCTGGGCCAGGCCCGAGTCGGCCTCGATCAACGCGGTGACTGCATCGTTGACTTGCTTCTCCACCAGCCCGCCCATCGCCAGGAGGTGGCTGCGCACTTCCTCAAGCTCGGCGTTGAACTGCGCGGAGATGTGATGGGTAAGGCCTTCTTTACTAATCATGTTGGCGTCCTTGGAGCGTCCGGAAAGGTGCGGAGAACCGCAGCGTCAATGCAATCTGAACCACAGCATCCTAGCCGTAGCGACCGGTGATGTAGTCTTCGGTCTGTTTCTTCGCCGGATTGGTGAACAGGGTATCGGTATCGCCGAACTCCACCAGCTTGCCCATGTACATGAACGCGGTGTAGTCGGAAACCCGCGCCGCCTGTTGCATGTTGTGGGTCACGATGACGATGGTGAACTTGGACTTGAGCTCGTAGATCAGCTCTTCGACTTTCAGCGTCGAGATCGGGTCGAGTGCCGAGCAAGGTTCGTCGAGTAGCAGCACTTCAGGCTCCACGGCGATGGTACGGGCGATCACCAGACGTTGTTGCTGGCCGCCGGACAGGCCGAGTGCGGACTCGTGCAGGCGGTCTTTGACCTCGTCCCACAGCGCCGCGCCTTTAAGGGCCCACTCGACCGCTTCGTCGAGGATGCGCTTCTTGTTGATGCCCTGGATACGCAGGCCGTAGACCACGTTTTCATAGATGGTCTTGGGGAACGGGTTAGGCTTCTGGAACACCATGCCCACCCGGCGACGCAGCTCGGCCACGTCTTCGCCCTTGCGGTAGATGTTGGTGCCGTAGAGGTTGATCGCACCGTCCACGCGGCAACCGTCGACCAGGTCGTTCATGCGGTTGAAGGTGCGCAGCAGCGTGGACTTGCCGCAGCCCGACGGGCCGATAAAGGCGGTCACGCGCTGCTTGGGGATATTCATGCTGACGTCGAACAGCGCCTGTTTGTCACCGTAGTACAGGCTCAGGCCCGGCACTTCGATGGCCACGGTTTCCTGGGCCAGGCTCAGGCTCTGCTTGTCGCGACCCAGGGCAGACATGTTGATGCCGTGGGAATGGGTTTCGTGTTGCATGGGATGCTCCCTGTGCTACCAATTCGTTTCGTTGAACCGCCTGGGCGGTTTACTCAAATTCTGCGTGTAGCGCGGTCCAGTGTGGGAGGGGGCTTGCCCCCGATAACAGTGTGTCAGCCGGTATATGTGTTTCTGATACGCCGCCATCGGGGGCAAGCCCCCTCCCACATTGAATCCGCGTCACTTCAATTAGCTATCCAACGCTTTATATTTTTCGCGCAGGTGGTTACGAATCCACACCGCCGACAAGTTGAGCGTGGCGATCACCAGCACCAGCAACAGCGCGGTGGCGTACACCAGCGGCCGTGCGGCCTCGACGTTGGGGCTCTGGAAGCCGACGTCATAAATATGGAAGCCCAGGTGCATGATCTTCTGGTCCAGGTGCAGGTACGGGTAGTTGCCGTCCAGCGGCAGCGACGGGGCCAGCTTGACCACACCCACCAGCATCAACGGCGCCACTTCACCGGCGGCACGGGCCACGGCGAGGATCATGCCGGTCATCATCGCCGGGCTGGCCATCGGCAGCACGATCTTCCACAGCGTTTCCGCCTTGGTCGCGCCGAGTGCCAGGGAGCCTTCACGCACGGTGCGAGGAATCCGCGCCAGGCCTTCTTCGGTGGCCACGATCACCACTGGCACCGCCAGCAGCGCCAGCGTCAGCGACGCCCACAACAGGCCCGGCGTGCCGAACGTCGGAGCCGGCAGGGCTTCGGCGAAGAACAGGCGGTCAACCGAGCCACCCAGTACATACACGAAGAAGCCCAGGCCGAACACGCCGTAAACGATGGCCGGTACACCCGCCAGGTTGTTCACGGCGATGCGGATGATCCGCGTCAGGACGTTCTGCTTGGCGTATTCACGCAGGTAGACAGCCGCCAGCACGCCGAACGGGGTCACGATCATCGCCATGATCAGGGTCATCATCACGGTGCCGAAGATAGCCGGGAAGATCCCGCCTTCGGTGTTGGCTTCCCGTGGGTCGTCGCTGAGGAATTCCCAGACCTTGCTGAAGTAAAAGCCGATCTTGGTCATCGTGCCCATGGCGTTCGGCTGATAGGCGTGGACCACTTTGCCGATGCCGATTTCCAATTCCTTGCCGTTCGCATCGCGGGCGGTCAGGGCGTCGCGGTTGAACTGGGCGTGCAGGTCGGACAGGCGCGCTTCGATGTCCTGGTAACGGGCATTCAGTTCGGCACGGTCGGCATCCATGTCGGCCTGGGCGGCGGCGTCGAGTTTGCCTTCCAGCTCCAGTTTGCGACCGTGCAGGCGGATACGTTCGAGACCGGCGTTGATCGCGCCGATATCGGACTTCTCAAGGGTCTTGAGCTGGGCCGCCAGCTTGTTCACGCGGTCGACACGCGCCTGCAGCTCCGGCCACGCGGCCTCGCCTTCAGCGATGACCTTGCCATCCTGCTTGACGTTGACCAGGGTGCCGTAGAAGTTGCCCCATTCACGGCGCTCGATGGTCATCAATTCCACCGGCCTGGTCTGGTTCTTCAGCCATTCGCCGACGATCCACGTGAAGTCGTTGCCGTTCAGATCGCGGTTGCCGACCTTGATCAGCTCGCGGGTCATGAATTCCGGGCCCTGATCGGGCACGGGCAGGCCAGCGCTTTTCAGGCGCTCGCGCGGCACTTCTTCTTTCTGTACCACTTCGCCGATGACGATATGGTTTTCCTGGCCCGGTACGTTGTAGTTGGCCTGGATCAGGTCAGCCGGCCAGAAGTGGCCCAAACCGCGCACCGCAATCACCGCCAGCAAACCAAGGGTCATGATGACCGCGATGGACACCGCGCCACCGCTGATCCAGACGCCGGGGGCGCCGCTCTTGAACCATCCATTCAGGGAGTTCTGTTTCACAGACTTCTACCTTTCTTAAAGCGACGAGTATTTCTTGCGCAGACGCTGACGAATCAGCTCAGCGAGGGTGTTCATGATGAAGGTGAACAACAGCAGCACCAGCGCCGAGAGGAACAGCACGCGGTAGTGACTGCCGCCCACTTCCGACTCGGGCATCTCCACCGCGACGTTGGCCGCCAGTGTGCGCAGGCCTTCGAACAGGTTCATCTCCATCACCGGGGTGTTACCGGTGGCCATCAGTACGATCATGGTCTCGCCTACGGCGCGGCCCATGCCGATCATCAGCGCCGAGAAAATCCCCGGGCTGGCGGTCAGGATGACCACGCGAGTCATGGTCTGCCACGGCGTGGCGCCCAGGGCCAGGGAGCCCAGGGTCAGGCCGCGCGGCACGCTGAACACGGCGTCTTCGGCGATGGAGTAGATGTTCGGGATCACCGCGAACCCCATGGCCAGGCCGACGACCAGGGCGTTGCGCTGGTCATAGGTGATGCCCAGGTCGTGGGAGATCCACATGCGCATGTCGCCGCCGAAGAACCAGGTTTCCAGGTACGGGCTCATGTACAGCGAGAGCCAGCCCACAAACAGGATCACCGGGATCAGGATCGCGCTTTCCCAGCCATCGGGAACCCGCAGGCGAATGGACTCAGGCAGGCGGCTGAAGACAAAGCCGGCCACCAGGATACCAATCGGCACCAGCATCAGCAGGCTGAAAATCCCCGGCAGATGGCCTTCGACATACGGCGCGAGGAACAGGCCGGCGAAGAAGCCGAGGATCACCGTCGGCATCGCTTCCATCAGCTCGATCACCGGCTTGACCTTGCGGCGCAGGCTCGGGGCCATGAAGTACGCGGTGTAGATCGCCGCAGCAACGGCCAGCGGCGCGGCCAGCAACATGGCGTAGAACGCGGCCTTCAGCGTACCGAAGGTCAACGGCGCCAGGCTCATCTTGGGTTCGAAATCGGTGTTGGCGGCGGTCGATTGCCAGACGTATTTAGGCTCGTCGTAGTTTTCGTACCAGACCTTGCTCCACAACGCGCTCCACGACACTTCCGGGTGCGGGTTGTCCAGCAGCAACGGTTGCAGCTTGCCGCCGGCTTCGACGATCACGCGGTTGGCCCGTGGCGACAGGCCGAACACGCCCTGGCCGTCGACCACCGGGTCCACCAGCAGGGTGCGGTGGGCGGTGCTGTGGAACACGCCGAATTTGCCGGAAGCGTCGAGGGCGGTGAAGCCTTTGCGACGTTCTTCGGCAGTAATTTCAACGATGGGCGCAGTGCCCATCTCGAAGGTGCGGATCTGCTTCAGGTGCTGCTCGCCATCCGGGTCACGGGCCATGAACCACTGGGCCAGGCCGCCCTTGGAGTTACCGACGATCAGCGAGATACCGCCCACCAGTTGGGTACTGGCGGTGATTTCCGCGCCGCCATCTTCCAGCAGTTTGTAGCGACCGTTGAGGCTCTTGTCGCGCAGGCTGAACACATCGGCCAGGGCACGGCCGTTGATCACGTACAGCCACTGCTGGCGTGGGTCGATGAAGATCGCCTTCACCGGCTCGGTCATCTGCGGCAGCTCGATACGCTTCTGCTCGCTGGTGACCTCGCCGGTCATCATGTTTTCTTCACGGTTCAGGGACAGCACGTTCAAGTGCGAACCGGCCGAACCGGCCACCACCAGCGATGTGTCGGTGGCGTTCAGCGCGACATGCTCCAGCGGGCGACCGGCGTCATCCAGCACGATCGGGGTTTCGCCGTAAGGGTATTCGATCGCCGGGCTGATGGTCTTCTTGCCGTCCGGATAGGACACCTTGTAGGTGTGGCGGAACACCAGGGACTGGCCATTGGACAAACCGAGGATCACCAGCGGGCTGCCCGGCTGGTCTTTACCAATCGACACCACGCTGACGCCGGCCGCCAGCGGCAGGTCGACGCGCTTGAGTTCGGCACCGGTGCCCACGTCGAAGAACAGCGCCTGGCCCTTGTCGGAAACCCGCATGGCGACCTGGTTCTGTTCTTCCAGAGAGATCATCAACGGCTTGCCCGCGTCTTGTATCCACGCCGGTGTCAGCGCGGCTTCCTTGGTCAGCGAGGCGCCTTGGAACAAAGGCGCGACCACGTAGCCCAGAAAGAAAAAGATCAGGGTAATAGCGCCGAGAACGGCGAGGCCGCCGACCAGCACGTACCAACGGGTCAGGCGATCCTTGAGCGCGCGCATGCGGCGCTTGCGTTGCAGCTCAGGCGTATTGAAATCAATGCGCTTGGGGGGAGAAGTCGTCGTCATGGTGGAATTGGCCAGATCATTCATGCGCACACCCTAGCGATCCTGTATGACAGAAAGATGACAGTGCAGTGACGCAAAAAATCCGCCGCGTAGCAGAGCTGGCAGCGGACCAAAAAATTCGGAGTTTCTGTAGGAGCGAACTTGCTCCTACAGAAAGGCCGGTTTTACCCGGCCTGGCAACTTAGTTGCCTTCTTTCAGACCCAGGTCTGCCAGGGCCTTGGCGGCTACTTTGGCTGGCAGTGGGATGTAACCGTCTTTCACTACGACTTCCTGGCCCTGCTTCGACAGCACCAGTTTCACGAACTCAGCTTCCAGCGGAGCCAGCGGCTTGTTCGGGGCTTTGTTGACGTAAACGTAGAGGAAACGCGACAGCGGGTATTTGCCGTTCAGGGCGTTTTCTTCGCTGTCTTCGATGAAGTCGGTGCTGCCTTTCTTGGCCAGGGCCACAGTCTTCACGCTGGCGGTCTTGTAGCCGATGCCCGAGTAACCGATACCGTTCAGCGAGGAGCTGATCGACTGCACGACCGAAGCCGAGCCAGGTTGTTCGTTCACGTTAGGCTTGTAGTCGCCTTTGCACAGAGCTTCTTCCTTGAAGTAGCCGTAGGTGCCGGATACCGAGTTACGACCGAACAACTGCACTGGCTTGTTGGCCAGGTCGCCGGTCACACCCAGGTCGCCCCAGGTTTTCACGTCGGCTTTGCTACCGCACAGACGAGTCGAGGAGAAGATCGCGTCGACTTGTTCCATGGTCAGGTGCTTGATCGGGTTGTCTTTGTGCACGAACACCGCCAGGGCATCCACGGCAACCGGGATAGCGGTTGGCTTGTAGCCGTACTTCTGCTCGAAGGCAGCCAGTTCGGTGTCCTTCATCTTGCGGCTCATCGGGCCCAGGTTGGAGGTGCCTTCAGTCAGCGCAGGTGGAGCAGTGGCAGAACCAGCAGCTTGAATCTGGATGTTGACGTTCGGATATTCCTTTTTGTAACCCTCAGCCCACAGGGTCATCAAGTTAGCCAGGGTATCGGAACCGACGCTGGACAAGTTGCCCGACACACCAGTGGTCTTCACGTAAGCCGGAATTGCCGGGTCAACACCAGCGGCCACCGCGTGGGCAGTCGCAACGCCAGCAGCGACAAAAGTCATTGCCGCCATCAAACGCTTCAGTTTCATGCCTTACTCCTAGCAGATAGGGATAGTTGGATCGGGGCCAAGTATCGGTAGGCCGTGTGAACACTCTATGTCCGGAATGTGACAGTTAGATGAAAGGCCAGCATTGGGAGAAAAAGCTGCTGCAGGCGGCAAGTGCCGAAAAGACGGGGATGGCGAGGCGGTTGAAGCGATGATTCGGAAACACTCTGTAACCTATGATCGCTCCTACGCTACTGCGTAGGAACAATCTTCAGATGCTTGATTACCTGCCACGCGTCCACAGATACCCACCCACCCCCATCCCCATCACACACAGGACGGCAACGTAGTAGGCCGGGCCCATCGGGCTTTCCTTCATAAGCAGCGACACCGCCAACGGCGTCAGCCCGCCGAACACGGCGTAGGCCACGTTGTAGGAGAACGACAACCCGCTGAAGCGCACCACCGGCGGGAAGGCTTTGACCATCACGTAAGGCACCACGCCGATGGTGCCGACAAACAGGCCGGTCAGGGCGTACAGCGGGAACAGCCAGTCCGGGTGGTCCAGCAGGCTGTGATACAGCGTCCAGGAGGTCGCCAGCAACATCGCGCAGCCGGCCACGAGTATGCGGCCGGCACCGAAGCGGTCGGCCAGGGCGCCGGCGGCAATGCAGCCCAGGCTCAGGGTCACGATG
>NZ_JAKNRV010000233.1:0-8401 GCF_023072625.1 Pseudomonas emilianonis | reverse complement strand
CAGCGTAGCGCCCACCCTGGAGGCCAGCGCCGAGCCCCAGCCCATCGCCACCCGCGATCTGCTGCGCCTGCTGTCCCATTTGCAGCAATACGTGCCGGAGCCGGACGTCGAGGATGACTTCGATCTGCGCAACCAACTAAAGCAACTGCTGACGCGTGTCAGCGTCAAGAGCGGCAAATCCAGAATCGTGGAAGCGTGCGACGAAGACGTGATCAATCTGGTCGCGCTGTTGTTCGAATTTATCCTCCATGACCACGCCGTCCCGCACGCCTTCAAGGCCTTGATCGCCCGCCTGCAGATCCCGGTGCTGAAACTGGCGGTGCTGGACAAGAGCCTTTTCAGCCGTGCCGGCCATCCGGCGCGGCGGCTGCTCAACGAAATCGGCAGCGCCGTCGTCGGTTGGAGCCCGGGTGAAGATTACCTGCGTGACGGCTTGTACCTGCGTATCGAGCAGGTGGTGCAGCGTCTGCTGAATGACTTTGCCGAAGACCCGGCGATTTTTTCCGAACTGCTGTCGGAATTCTCCGCGTTTACCGCTGACGAGCGCCGGCGCAGTGCGTTGCTCGAACAGCACACCCGCGACGCTGAGGCGGCACGCCTGCGTACCGACGCTGCCCGTCAGCGCGTGGCCGACGTGCTGAACCGGCGCTTGCTGGGCAAGGTCCTGCCACGGGCGGTGGTGCAGTTTGTGCAGCAGGCCTGGAGCCAGGTGTTGTTGCTGGCCAGTCTCAAGCACGGCGAGCAATCGGTGCAGTGGCAGACCGAGCTGCGCACCCTCGACGAGTTGATCTGGAGCGTGAGCCTGCGCGACGACACCGAGGCCAGGCGGCATTTGCTGGCGCAGTTGCCGGGTTTGCTCAAGGCGTTGCGCAACGGTTTGACCCGCGTGGCGTTCGATCCCTTCAGCACCCGTGAGTTCTTTGTTCGGCTGCAGGCCCTGCATGTTCAGGCGCTCGAAGGTACGCAGACGTTGATCGAGGTGCGTGAGCCCTTCGTATTTGCCCCTGGCTTGCCCGATGCTGCGCAAGACCTGGCGGCGGATGATCCGGACCTGCTCAAAGCGCGCCAATTGCGCATCGGCGTTTGGCTGGAGTTAGAGGAACCCGCGCAAACCACCCTGCGCTGCAAACTGAACACGATCATGGCGCCGATCGATCGCTATGTTTTCGTCAACCGCACCGGGCTCAAGGTGCTTGAGCACAGCGCCGGCCAACTGGCCCTGGCGTTCAAGCGTGGCGCGCTGCGTATCCTGGACGATGCCCCGCTGTTCGAGCGTGCGCTGGCGACGGTGACGGGTAACCTGAGTCAATTCAATCGCGGCAAGTGATCGCAACCACAGGGCTGAACGCGGCATACTGGTCACAATTGGTCACACTCAAGGAACCGGTATGCAGTTGGACCCCGTCAGCGGTTGGTGCCAGGGTGTTCGTCATTGCCCTTCGCCCAACTTCAACGAGCGACCCGCAGGCGAAGTTTCGCTGTTGGTGGTGCATAACATCAGCCTGCCGCCGGCGCAGTTCGCCACCGGCAAGGTGCAGGAATTTTTCCAGAATCGCCTGGATGTCACGGAACATCCTTACTATGAAGGGATTGCTGACCTACGCGTGTCAGCGCATTTTCTGATTGAGCGCGACGGAGTGGTGACGCAGTTTGTGTCCTGCCTCGACCGCGCCTGGCACGCCGGGGTTTCCAGCTTCGAGGGGCGCGAAACGTGCAATGACTTTTCCCTGGGGATCGAGCTGGAAGGCACGGATGACCTGCCGTTTACCGATGCCCAATATGCGTCACTGATCGATCTGACACGTCAGTTGCTGGCGACTTACCCGGGCATCACCCGTCAGCGCATTTGTGGTCACAGCGATATCGCCCCGGGGCGCAAGACCGATCCCGGGCCCGCTTTTGATTGGGTGCGCTTTCGCAGCGCCCTGCAGGATGGAGGACACGCACAATGAGTTTCCTGGTATTGGTGCTGGCGGTCTGGATCGAGAAGTTCTCGGCCTTGCGCCAAAAATTGCAGCGCGACGGCGGATGGCTGCGCGAACTGGCCAGATTGGAATCGAGCCCGCGCCTCGGCAAACAGCCCTGGTTGATTCTGGCGCTGCTGGTGTTGCTGCCGGTGGCCGTGCTGGCTTTGTTGCTGCTGGTGCTGGAACCCGTGGCATACGGCCTATTGGCACTGCCGGTACACCTGCTGGTGCTGATCTACAGCCTGGGGCGCGGTGATCTGCTGGCGGGGCTCGGCCCATTCCGCGATGCCTGGCGGCGCGGCGACCTGCAAGCCGCCGAGCATGTGGCCGAGCGTGACCTGAAGGTCGGTGCCGACAGTGGCGAGCAATTGCTCGAGCGTGTTCAGGGGCATCTCTTGTGGCAAGCCTACCAGAGTTTTTTTGCGGTGATTTTCTGGTATTTCCTGTTGGGCCCGGTCGCGGCCCTGGCCTATCGCCTGCTAGCGTTGGCCAGTGAACACAGCCAGAACCCCCTGGTGGTCGAGCGTGCCGGGCAACTGCGGCATGCCTTTGACTGGTTGCCGGTGCGCTTGCTGGCGGCCAGTTTTGCCTTGGTGGGCAACTTTGTCGCGGTCAGCCGTGTGATGCTCCACGAGTTGTTGAGCTGGGACATCAGTGCCGCGCAACTGGTGGACAAAGTCGGCTTGGTGGCCGCTGAAATCCCGCCACCGATGGTGGGTGCCGACGGCATCAACAGCCTGGATCGCCTGTGGGAACTGCTGCTGCGCGCGGCGGTGCTGTGGTATGCCGGTTTCGCCATCTGGACCGTGTTGCCCTAGCGGTGACAGTCAATCCCTGTGGGAGCAAGCCTGCTCCCACAGCTCGTTAACTTTACGTTACAAAACTCCCTTTCGATTTGAGCTATACAAGCAGAGCGCCAAATAGTGGCTATCTGCCGCCGCCCTGCGCCTCAAATAAAAATAATAGGAAGGGAGTTCACCTGTGAAGAGCTTGCTCTATCCCGCCGTCGCGCTGATGAACCGCCTGAGCTTCGGCATGAAGTTCAGTTTGATCAGCGTGTTGTTCCTGCTGCCGATGCTGGCCACCAACTATTTCCTGGTGCGCGACTCCTGGCGTGAGTTCCAGGGCACTCGCATCGAACTGCAAAGCCTGGATTTGCTCGGCAGCAGCCTGGCCTTGCGCCGTGACCTGGAAACCCTCAACAACCAGGTGCAGATCAACGCGACCCTCGGCCAAGCCGGCAAGGCGGGCGATCTGGAAGGCAGCATCAATACCTTGGAGCAGAGCGTGCTGGCGCGCCTGCAAGGCCTGCGCGCGATGGCGACCGACCCCGAACAAGTCGCCGCGTTCGACGCCAAGCGCGACGAGCTGGTCGCCGCCTTCAAGGCCCAGCAACAGGAGTCGTCGCTGCTGAGCAAAAGTGCGCTGATCGGCAAGTTGCTGAACAAAGCGCAGATGCTCAGCCAGATCATCGCCAGCCAATCCGGCTTGAGCCGCGACCCGCAGAGCGATCTACGCCAGCTCAGCGAGCTGATCACCAGCGTCACCCCGCAGGTCACCCAGACGTTGGGCGAAGGGCGCGCAATGGGCGCGTACTCCCTCGGCCAGGGTTTTCTCAACTCGTCCTCCAGCACGCGTTTCGACGAGCTGTTGCAGCAGTTGGAAAAACTCCAGGCCGAATACGGCTTGAAGCTGCAGGACGCCCTGGGTTCCAGCAAACCTGCCCACGCGGCGCTCGACAGCCTGGCCAAGGCCAGCAACGCGAGCCTCAAGCAAGGCAGTGAACTGTTTGAAGAGCAGGTGGTGATGGCCGAGACCCTCGACGCACCGTGGCAGCGCTTCTACGAAGACGTGAGTCAGATGATGGCCCAGACCTACCAGCTCAATGAGGCGACCCTGGGTTTTCTCGGACAGCAGTTGGAACAACGGCTGACGCAAAACCGCACGCACATGCTGGTGCTGGTGTCGGCCCTGGCGGCGGTGTTTTTGCTGATCTTTTATCTGTACGCCGGTTTCTATGCCTCGACGCGCACGACGTTGCGGCGCCTGGGGGCGATGATGGACAAGGTGGCGGCGGGCGATATGACGGTCACGTTTGTCGCCCAAAGCCGCGACGAGTTGGGCGACCTGGGCCAAGTGTTCAATGGCACCGTGGCCAAGATCCACGACCTGATCGAGCGCGTCGGGCACACCGTCAGCCAGGTCGAATTGCAGGCCGGCCAGGTCGAGACGGTCTCGGCCCGCAGTAACCAGGCGGTATCCGGGCAGCGCAGCCAGATCGAACAGGTGGCGACGGCCATGAACCAGATGTCCTCCACCGCCCAGGAAGTGGCGCGCAGCGCGGCGGCGGCGGTCAGCAGCGCGCATAGCGTCAACGATGAAACCGTTAGCGGCCGTGGCCTGGTGCAGTCCCAGCAAGGCAGCATTGCGCGGTTGGCGTCGGAGATCGACGAGTCGGTACGGGTGATCAATCAACTGGCCACCGACAGCCAATCCATCAGCAGCGTGCTGGAAGTGATCAAGAGCATCGCCGAGCAAACCAACCTGCTGGCGCTCAACGCCGCGATCGAAGCGGCCCGCGCCGGGGAGCAGGGCCGTGGTTTTGCGGTGGTGGCCGATGAAGTGCGCACGTTGGCCCGGCGCACCCAGCACTCCACCGAAGAGATCGAGCAGATGATCAGCCGACTGCACAGCGGTGTGGGCGCGGCGGTCAAGGCCATGGGCACCAGCCATGCCATGGCTGAAGGCACGGTGGGCCAGTCGGAAAAGGTCCAGCAGGCCCTGGAGAATATTCTTGGTGCCGTTGGCATGATCGTGGATCAGAACCAGCAGATTGCCGCCGCCGTGGAGCAGCAAACCGCTGTCGCCCACGATATCGATCGCAACATCGTCGAAATCAACCGCGCCGGCGAACATGCGGCCGACGGCGCGCACCAGACCGAAGCGGCCAGCCGGCAGTTGTCGCAGCAGGTGATCGAGCTGAAGCAACTGATCGGCGCGTTTCGGGTGTAGGCCTTAATCGTAGGATTAGTCTTTTACTGTTGTGGCGTTTGTCTTGATTTTGCAGCGCATCTTTTCTCGCGGCGTGAATGGGGGAAAATTTGTTTCATCTGGTCACAGTCCCAAGGAGGCGCGACGATGATCGCTGTATTCGGCATCAGAGGGCACTGCGCCCGATGTGACATGACGTTTGAACTCAAGCCTTGGCAATTGAACGCGATTGCCATCGACGAGCCTTTTGAGTGCACGTATTGCCAGTCGGGCCTGCAGTTGCGTTGTCGCAAACAATTGCGTCAATTTCGCGCCCTGGACCAGTGGGCGCTGGTTCGCCCGAGCATGATCATCCTGACCTGCGCGACCTTGCTGATGGCACTGGTGGCAGAGTGGGTGGGTTTGCTCAGTATGATCGAGCAGCTCAACCTTTCGCTGGTGGCGGTGCTGATTCATTTCCTGGTGTTGCGCTATGCCCGTCATCGGCAACGCATGACCCTGAACCTGCAGGCCGTCAGCGCGCTACCAATTGAACAGCTCGCACGCATTGCGTGTGCTCGCCTGCGCCAGCGATAACGGGCTGAGGCCCATGCGCTCGGCCAACGCGGCGCAGATCTCGGGCAGGTGTTCCGGGCTGTTGCGCTGGCCGGGGTGCATGACGGGCGCCATGTCCGGCGCATCGGTTTCCAGCACCACGGCCTCCAGAGGCAATTGCGCGAGGACTTTGTGCATGCGCAGCGCTTGCGGCCAGGTAGCGGCGCCACCCAGGCCCAACTTGAAACCCAGCTTGATGTACTCACGCGCTTCTTCGCGGCTGCCGGCGAAGGCATGGATGATGCCGCCCCGTGGCAGGCGGATGCGCTTGAGGGTGGCGATCACGGCGGCATGACTGCGGCGCACGTGCAGCAGGGCCGGCAGTTGGAAATCCACGGCCAGCTTGAGTTGGGCTTCGAACAGTTGCTGCTGGCGTTCGCGGTCGAGGTGTTCGAGGAAGTAATCCAGGCCGATCTCGCCCACCGCGCACAATTGCCGGTGGCCCCGCAGGCGGGTCAGCCAGTCGCCCAGGGCCGTCAGGTCGGCGGGGCGATGCTCGTCGAGGTACACCGGGTGCAGGCCGAAGGCTGCGAACAAGCCTTCATCGTCTTGCACCAGATCCCACAGCCGTTGCCAATTTTGCTGATACACCCCCAACACCACCATGCGCTGCACGCCGAGTTGGCGGCTGTGCGCGAGGACTTGCCGGCGGTCGTTGTCGAAGTCCGGGAAGTCCAGGTGGGTGTGGGTGTCGATCAGCTCCACGCTCACACCTCGTGAATACGCTGCTTGAAGGTTCGGCCGATGGCGTTTACGCCGGGTTGATAATGCTGCTCTTCAATTGCGGCGAGGGCCAGGCGCAGCGCGGTGTCGGCGATCAGTTGATGTTGCTGGGCCATGGCATTGACCGGCAGCGGCAGGAAATCCAGCAACTGGGTATCACCGAACGTGCCCAGGCGCAGCGGCCGCGACTTGAGCGGGAAGTCATGCAGTGCGTCGAACACGCCTTGCAGCAGCACGTAGGACGTGGTCACCAGCGCGTCAGGCAAATGCCCCAGGCGCTGCAGCAATTGCTCCATCAGTTGCCGGCCGCAGTCGCGGCTGAACGCTTCGCCGTGTTCAACGATCACTTCACCGCCAAACCCTTGCAGCGCTTCACGGAAACCGGCGGCGCGCGCCTGGCTGATGCTCAGCTCAGGCCGCGCACCGATCAGCGCGATCTGCTTGGGCAACGGTTGCAGCAGGCTGCTGGTCAGTTGCTGGCAGGCCTGGCGGTCGTCGCTGACCACCGAGCAGAACTGCGCGGGGTCCATCTCGCGGTCGATGGCGATGACCGGCAAACCCTTGGCTTGCAGCTCGCGATAACTGTCATCGCTGGCCGGCAGGCAACTGGCAACGAACAGCGCGTCGCAGCGTCGGGCACGGAACAGCTGCAGCAACTGGCGCTCGCTATTGGCGTCGTCGTCGGAGCTGGCGATCAGCAATTGATAGCCACGCGCGCGCGCGCCCTGTTCCAACAACTTGGCAATCCGTGCGTAACTGGGGTTTTCCAGGTCCGGCAGGATGAAACCCAAGGTGCGCGTATGCCGACTGCGCAGCCCGGCAGCCTGAGGGTTGGGGGTGAAGCCATGGGCTTGGACCACCGCACGCACACGCTCGACGGTTGCGCTGCTGATGCGTTGCTGTTCGGCTTTGCCATTGATGACATAGCTGGCGGTGGTCACGGACACACCGGCGAGACGGGCGATATCACTGAGTTTCAAACCGGGATTTCCTTGTTTTTTAGAGCTTGCCCCGACAGTTTGTCCAATCGTAACCGATTACTGCAGACGACCAATGTCTCAGCTCAGGTGCCGAGAGGGTCTTCAAGGATGCGCAATTAACGCGTAATCTGCCATGCATTCTAGATTAAACGTTTCAGCAAGCGTATTTTTGCGATGTTCGCCACTGAGTGATTACTGCCAACCGACTGCTCAGTCAGTTTATGCGTGAACGACTTTAGACTGATTTATTCAAAACAATACCTAGTGCGCCTGCCGCACTAACTAGGAGAACGGCATGCTTGAGCTCACCATAGAGCAGATATCCATGGGCCAGACGGCTGTGGATAAATCTGCTGCCTTGCACCTGCTCGCTGACAAACTGGTGGCCGACGGCCTGGTCGCCGAGGGTTATCTCAGCGGCTTGCAAGGCCGTGAAGCCCAAGGCTCGACCTTTCTCGGCCAAGGTATTGCGATCCCCCACGGTACGCCCGAAACCCGCGACCAGGTGTTTTCCACCGGCGTGCGCCTGCTGCAGTTCCCCGAAGGGGTGGACTGGGGCGATGGCCAGATCGTCTACCTGGCGATCGGTATTGCCGCCAAATCCGATGAGCACCTGCGCCTGCTGCAACTGTTGACCCGCGCCCTCGGTGAAACCGACCTGGGCCAGGCGCTGCGCCGCGCAGCCACCGCCGAGGCCTTGCTGAAACTGCTGCAGGGCGCGCCGCAGGAATTGGCGCTGGACGCGCAAATGATTGGGCTCGGTGTGTCCGCCGATGATTTTGAAGAACTGGTGTGGCGCGGCGCACGCCTGCTACGCCAGGCCGATTGTGTGAGCAATGGCTTTGCTGCCGTGTTGCAGCAGGTCGACGCGCTGCCCCTGGGCGATGGCCTGTGGTGGCTGCACAGCGAGCAGACCGTCAAGCGTCCGGGGCTGGCGTTTGTCACCCCGGACAAACCCATGCGTTACCTCGGCCAGCCGCTCAACGGCCTGTTCTGCCTGGCCAGCCTCGGCGAAGCGCACCAGACCTTGCTGGAACGCCTGTGTGCGCTGTTGATTGAAGGGCGTGGCCAGGAACTGGGCCGCGCCACCAGCAGCCGCGCGGTGCTTGAAGTGTTGGGCGGCGAGTTGCCGCCCGACTGGCCCAG
>NZ_JAKNRV010000232.1:0-8402 GCF_023072625.1 Pseudomonas emilianonis | reverse complement strand
GATCGTGCGCGACAGCCACGGCAACCCCACCGGCATGCTGGTAGCGCGGCCCAACGCAATGATTCTCTACTCGACCCTGGCCAAGGGCCCGAAACTGCCGCTGGAATACCAGGTCAACTCGACCCGTCAGTTCATGCGCGAACTCAATCGCCTCGGCCTCACCAGCGCGATCGACGCCGGCGGCGGTTTCCAGAACTACCCCGATGACTACGCGGTGATCGAGCAACTGGCCAAGGACGAACAGCTGACGGTGCGTATCGCCTACAACCTGTTCACCCAGAAGCCCAAGGAAGAACTCAGCGACTTCAAACACTGGACCGGCAGCGTCACCCTGCACCAGGGCGACGACTACCTGCGCCACAACGGCGCCGGCGAGATGCTGGTGTTCTCGGCGGCGGATTTCGAAGACTTCCTCGAACCGCGCCCGGACCTGCCGCTGAGCATGGAGCAGGAGTTGGAGCCGGTGGTGCGCCACCTGGTCGAGCAGCGCTGGCCGTTCCGCCTGCACGCCACCTATAACGAATCGATCTCACGCATGCTCGACGTGTTCGAGAAGGTCAACCGCGATATCCCGTTCAATGGCTTGCCGTGGTTTTTCGACCACGCCGAGACCATCACCCCACACAACATCGAGCGCGTGCGCGCCCTCGGCGGCGGGATTGCGATCCAGGACCGCATGGCGTTCCAGGGTGAGTACTTTGTCGAGCGCTACGGCGCCAAGGCCGCCGAAGCCACGCCGCCGATCAAGCGCATGCTCGCCGAAGGCGTGCCGGTCGGCGCGGGCACCGACGCCACACGGGTATCGAGCTACAACCCATGGACCTCGCTGTACTGGATGGTCAGCGGCCGCACCGTGGGCGGCCTGGAGTTGCACGCCGAAGGCCTGCCGCGCCTGACCGCGCTGGAACTGTTCACCCATGGCAGCGCCTGGTTCTCGTCCGAACAGGGCAAGAAGGGCCAGATCAAGGTCGGCCAGTTGGCGGATGTCGCCGCGCTGTCGGCGGATTTTTTCAGTGTCGATGAAGAGGCCATCAAGTGGATCGAATCGGTGCTGACCGTGGTCGGCGGCAAGGTGGTGTACGGCGCCGGCGACTTCGAAGATTACGCACCGCCGCGCGTGCCGGTGCTGCCGGACTGGTCGCCGGTGGTCAAGGTGCCGGGGCACTGGCGTCCGACTTCGGCGTTGCAAGCCCAGGTTCACCAGTGCAGCGGCCCGTGCGGCGTGCATTCCCATCGCCATGAAAAAGCACGCCTTTGCAGCGTGCCGGTCAGCGACTTCCAGGGTTTCTGGGGCGCGTTTGGCTGCTCGTGTTTTGCCTTTTAATCAACTCACCTCTTTTCACAAACAGGAGCTACTCCCATGACTTACAAACGCCTGAATAAAGATGACGCTGTCGTGCTGTTGGTGGATCACCAGACCGGCCTGATCTCCCTGGTGCAGGATTTTTCCCCCAACGAATTCAAAAACAACGTGCTGGCCCTGGCCGACGTGGCGAAGTTCTTCAACCTGCCGACCATCCTCACCACCAGCTTTGAAAGCGGCCCCAACGGTCCGCTGGTGCCCGAGCTCAAAGAACTGTTCCCGGACGCGCCGTACATCCCGCGCCCTGGCCAGATCAACGCCTGGGACAACGAAGACTTCGTCAAAGCGGTGAAGGCCACCGGCCGCAAGCAGATCATCATTGCCGGTGTGGTGACGGATGTGTGCGTAGCGTTCCCGACCCTGTGCGCACTCGACGAAGGCTTTGAGGTGTTTGTGGTCACCGATGCTTCCGGCACCTTCAACGAAACCGTGCAACAGGCTGCCTGGGCCCGTATGACCGCTGCCGGCGCGCAACTGGTGAACTGGTTCTCCGTCGCCTGCGAGCTGCAAGTTGACTGGCGCAACGACATGGAAGGCCTGGCCAACCTGCTGTCGCCGCGCATTCCCAACTACCGCAACCTGATGAACAGCTACTCGGCGTTCACTGCCAAGTAACCCGACGTGTAGAACACCGCTGAACCCTGTGGGAGGGGGCTTGCCCCCGATAGCGGTGTGTCAGTCATGCATGCATTGGCTGACACCCTGCTATCGGGGGCAAGCCCCCTCCCACATTTGATCGTGTTCACACGTTGGGTTTGTGGTCACCGATGCTTCCGGCACTTTCAACGAAACTGTGCAACAGGCTGCGCGCAGTCCCAACTAGCTACTCGGCGTTCACCGCCAAGTAACCCGATCTCGGGAATCTCAGTAATCCCCTGTGGGAGGGGGCTTGCCCCCGATGGCGGTGTGTCAGTCATGCATGCATTGGCTGACACCCTGCTATCGGGGGCAAGCCCCCTCCCACATTTGATTGTGTTCACACATTGGGTTTGTGGTGTGGTCACTGACAGGCTATAAGTCAGCAAAATGTCCACCGAGAAGCGACAATGAACCCCTTCGAAGACATGCGCCTGTTTTGCCAGGTCATGGAATCCGGCAGCTTCACCGCCGCCGCCGAACAACTGGGGCTGTCCAAGCAATTCGTCAGCCGTCGTCTGATCCAGCTCGAAGACCGCCTCGGCGTGCGCTTGCTCAACCGCTCCACCCGCCGCCTGGATGTCACGCCCCTGGGGCAGAGTTACTACGAATCGGCCTTGCGCCTGCTCGGTGAAGTCGAGCAAGTGGAGCAGGGCATCGCCGGCCAGAACAGCGAACCACGCGGCACGATTCGCCTGAGTGCGCCGTTGTCGTTTGCCATGGCCCACCTGGGCTGCCTGCTGCCGGCGTTTTTGCAGCGCTATCCGCAGGTATCGGTGGAAGTCGACCTGAGCGACCGCCCCGTGGACTTGATCGGCGAAGGCTACGACCTGGTGTTGCGCATTGGCATTCTCGAAGACTCCACCCTGATCGCCCGACGTATCGCCAGCGTGCAGCGTGTGTATTGCGCCAGCCCCGAGTACCTCGCGTTGCACGGTACGCCGCAGAAACCTGACGACCTCGCCGACCACGATTGCCTGCCCTACGGCCACGGCCGCCAAGTGCAATGGCGGTTCCAGAACAAGGGCAAGCTGCAGTCGCTGAACGTCAGCGGGCGCATGCGCGTGAACAACGGCGAGCTGTTGCGCGATACCGCTATCGCCGGCCTGGGCATCACCTACCTGCCAACCTTTATCATCGCCGATGCCTTGAAGGACGGGCGCCTGGTGACGCTGCTGGAAGACTTCGCCCCCGACGCCCTGACCCTGTCGGCGGTGTACCCGCAGCACCGGCAGAGTTCGCGGCCGGTGCAGGCGCTGGTGGACTTCCTGCGCGAGCGCCTGGCTAGCGGCTGCTGAATAGCTGACGGATCAGGTTCGGCGTGGTACCCGTCCAGCGTTTGAACGAGCGCCGGAAGTTCGCCGCATCGTTGAAGTTCAGGTACGCGGCCACTTCATCGTTGCTGAACCCCTTGACCTGATACAGGTGCAACGCGACGTGCTTGCGCACCCGATCCACCTGCTGTTGAAAGCCGGTGTCGTGCTTGTGCAGTTTGCGCTTGAGGGTCGCCGGGCTCATGGCGAACGCCTGGGCCGCCTGTTCCAGGCTGGGCGGCTGACGCACCTGTTCGCGCAGGTAGTCGTAGAGGCAATCGAGAAAACTGTCGGCAAAGCCGAGCGTTTCGACCTGCTCGCGGGCCTGCTGCCGCGTGACTTGGCCGGCAGTGGCCGACGCGCCGGGCCAGGCCATGACCAGGTATTCGCGGGGGATGCACATCATGTCCAGCGGGCGGGCGAAGCGCGTGTGTTCCCCCAGGTGTACCCAATATTGTTCGACGTAGTGCGGTTCGCCATGGCTGAAGCTGCATTGCCACGGCAGGCGCTGGCCGCTGAGCCATTGGCTCATCGCGACCAGCGACGTCATGCTGGCTTCCAGCAGAAACCGCCAGTGTTCGCCGGCGCCGCAACTGTCACGCCAGTACAGGTAGGCGTGGTGCTCATCGAGCTCCACTTGCAGCGTGACCAACGGGCTGAGCAACACCTGTTGCTGGATCAGGATCTCCAGCGCCTGATCGAGGTTTTGCGCGTGGCCCAGGGCATGGCTGGCGGCGCCGTAATAGCCGGGCAGCAGGCGTTGGCCAAACAGAAAGCTGCTCTCATCGGCATCGAGCAGGCGCCGGCTGTTGCCGATCAATGCGAGAAACTGCTGTGGGCTCAGTTGCGCTTTACCGGCGAGGATGTCCTCGTGGAACAGCCCGGTGCCGCGCAGCAGCCGATGGCTGTCGATGTCGCGGGACAACGCCAGGTCGATCAGCGTGGCAGGTTGGTAATGCCCAGGGATGAAGCGGCTGTCGGCTTCATACCAACGGGTTTTCACGGCCATCTCAGGCGCTTTTCGCAAGCGGTTGTTTGGCCCGGGCGAGCGCCAGGTTCAGGCGCTTGAGCAGGTCCTGCGGCGGTTCTTCCAAGGCCATTACCACGGCCAGGGTCGCCGCCAGTTGCAGGCGCTCGCCGTGTTGCCGCGTCTTGTGCGCCAGGCTGCGCACCGCTTGCTCCAGCTCCAGCGCCAGCCCCTGGGCCTGGCGCTCGCCGGTGTTGGGCAACACCACCACAAAGCGGTCGCCGGCCAGGCGGCAAAGTAAATCCTGACGGCGCAGGTTGAGCAGCAGCACATGGCTGAGGGCTTGCAACACCGCATCGCCCTCGGCGTGGCCGTAGGCCTGGTTGATGGCGGTGAAGTTGTCCAGGTCCAGGGCCAGCAGCGACAGCGGTTGTTGCTGGTCTCGGCTGTCTTGCAGGCTGTGGGCCAGTTGGCGCTTGAGGTAATCGGCGCCACCCAGGGGCGTGAGTTTGTCGAACAGCCGATGCTCGCGAAACAGCCGCTCGCGTTTTTCCATTTGCGCGCTGATCGCCAGTTGTTCGCGGTGCCAGTGGTAGATGCCGAGGGTCAGCAGGATCATGCCCACCGGCATCGGCCCGGACTCCAGCCAGTGATCCCAGGTGATGCTGGCGGGCAGGCGAATGAATTCGTCGAGGCTGTCGATCCACCAGGAGAAAAAGATGCACGACAGGCCCAGTGCCAGGTAATTGGTGACGCGCCCGGCGGGGCGGCTTTTCAGCACCAGGCCCAGCCATACCAGGGCGAGCAGGGCGGAGCCGCCTTCGCCGATGATATCCAGCCATACCCACTCGTTGATGCTTTTCAGCTCGCCGCAGGCCAGGAACAGCAGCAGGCCGAGGTTGGCGGCGATCAGCAGCAGGGCGAGTTTCCAGCGGTGGGGTTTGAGCACGGAAAACATGGCCGCGAGTCCTTGGGCAAATGAGCGATGGGCGCCAGCACAGCAGATGGATGTGACGGTTGGATGACGAGGAGGGAGGGTCGAATCAGCTCACCCCACACGCGATAAAAATCAACGGCGGGAGGGGGTTTGTCCCCGATTGCGGTGTGCCAGATGGCCTATCTATAGACTGACCCACCGCCATTGGGGGCAAGCCCCCTCCCACCGTTGATCTCCATAGGTCATTTCAGCTCATTCCACGTTGAGAACCAGGCAAAACTCACGATTTACGGGCGCCACGGTCGATCCCTGTCACAGAACCGTCATCCCTCATACCTAGCTTGCCCTCCCAGTTGCCGGGCCCCCTGCCTGGCGCCAACGGACTCTTGGGGAGGATTTCATGTACAAGCGCACCGGGCTCGTCAGCTTTACGCTTACCGCCTTGGCCCTGGCGATGGCCAGCGAGCGGCTCCAGGCGGCCGATGCCACCAACACCGAGCACGTCGACGTGGTCGGCCAGGCTGCCGCCATCGACCAGGCGCTCAAGGAGCAGCGGTCTTCCGACAGCATCAAGAGTGTGGTGCATGCCGATGGTGTGGCCCAGTTGCCGGATGAAAACGTCGCCGAAGCCGTGCAGCGCCTGCCCGGTGTCAGCGTCGAACGCGACCAGGGCGAAGGGCGTTTTGTCAGCGTGCGTGGCCTGGGGCCGGACCTCAACAGCGTGACCATCAACGGCACCCTGGTGCCGTCGCCCGAAAGCGAACGTCGCGCTGTGGCTCTCGATGTGTTGCCCTCCGAGCTGGTGCAGTCGCTGTCGGTGATCAAGACCCTGACCCCGGACATGGACGCCAACTCCCTCGGCGGCACCGTCGATGTGAAGAGCTTGTCGGCGTTCGACCACAAAGGCCTGTTCTACACCGGCAGCACTGAGGCCAGCTACGACAAGAACACGCGCCAGACCAGCCCGAAATTCTCCGGCGCGGCCAGCAATCGCTTCAGCCTTGGCGATGGCATCGACAACTTTGGCGTCGCCGCAGCCCTGAGCTGGCAGAAGCGCGACTTCGGCTCGGACAACGTCGAAACCGGCGGCGCCTGGGACTTCAGCCAGGGGGCCAAGCTCAGCGAGTTCGAGCAGCGCGACTACGACATCAGCCGCGAGCGCGCCGGTGGTGGCCTGAACTTCGACTACAAGCCCGATGACCTCAGCAGCTACTACCTGCGCACCCTCTACAGCCGCTACACAGACACCGAGACCCGCAACGCCGCCAGCCTCGAATTTGCCGACCCCCAGGCGCCTGGCGAGCTGGGCGTGGCGGAGGGCAAGCGCAAGCTGAAGAACCGCGAGGAGACCCAGGAAATCCAGTCCTACGTGTTCGGCGGCGAACGCATATTTGGCCTGTGGACCCTCAGCAGCCAGGTCGGTTACAGCCAATCCAGCGAAGACAGCCCGGCGCACATCGCCGGCGCCACCTTCGATGGCGGCGACTTTGCCGACAGCGGCTTCTACGACAAAGACAAACCACGCCCGATCGTCGGCGCCGGCTTCTACGACGCGAGCAACTTCACCCTGGACAAGGTCGACTGGGAAAAACAGAACACCAAAGATACCGAGAAGAACCTGCGCCTGGACCTGGCCCGCGACTACGACCTGAGCGGCTACGCGTCCCAGGTCAAGTTCGGCGGCAAGGTCAGCCGGCGCCACAAGGACAACGATCTGGAAGCCTGGGTTTATAAGAACTTCGACACCCTGGGCTTTACCGACGAACAGCTCAACCTCACCCAGTTCCAGACGGGCAACGTCGACTACCGCCTCGGCAATTACGGCCCGGGTATCAGCGCGGGCAGCATCAAGCAACTGATCGGCAGCCTTAACCGCGATGACTTCTATGACGAGACCGAATCGCGGGTCAACGACTTCACCATCCGCGAAGACATCAACGCCGGCTACCTGATGAACACCGTCGACATCGACGACTGGCGTTTCATCGCGGGCATGCGCTACGAAGGCACCGAGTTCGAAGCCAAGGGCACCGGCGCCACCGACGGCCAGTTCAGCGCCACCGAGACCAAACGGCGCTATCACCATTGGTTGCCGGGCCTGCATGCGCGTTACCAGATCAATAAGAACACCCAGGTGCGCGCGGCCTGGACCAAATCCGTGGTGCGCCCGACCTTTGGCCAGTTGGCGCCGGGTTTTGTGATCGACGATGACGAAGCCACCTTCGGCAACCCGGACCTCAAGCCCCTGGAGTCGAGCAACCTGGACCTGGGTATTGAGCACTTCATGGGCCGTGCGGGCACCGTGTCGGCGTTCGTGTTCTACAAAGACATCAAGAACTTTGTCTACAACACCGACGTGGCCGGCACCGGCGCCTGGACCAACTTCGCCGAGGCCCACACCTACGCCAACGGCGACAGCGCCAAGCTCTACGGCCTGGAACTGGCCTACTCACAGAAGTTTGACTGGCTGCCCGCGCCGTGGAACGGCCTGTTGGTTGGTGCCAACACCACGTTCAGCCGTTCCAGCGCCGATATCGAAGGCTTCGACGCCGCCAGTGGCGGCAACCGCAAACGCAACATCAGCCTGCCCAACCAGTCGGACACCGTCGGCAACCTGATGCTCGGCTGGGAGGACGACAAGCTCAGCCTGCGCCTGTCGGCCAACTACAAATCGGACTACCTGTATGAACTGGCGTCGATCAACGACAAGGCCCACGACCTGCACGTCGACGCACAGACCTTTGTCGACTTCAGCGCGCGTTACTCGCTGACCAAGAACCTGCAGGTCAGCTTCGAGGCGCAGAACCTGACCGACGAGGCGTACTTCGTCTACACCGGCAACCGCAGCTACAACGGCCAGTACGAAGAGTACGGCCCGACCTACAAGGTCGGCCTGACCTTCACCCATTTTTAACCAACACCTCGACCCGAATGTGGGAGGGGGCTTGCCCCCGATAGCGGTGTGTCAGTCGCCGGATTTATTAGCCGAACCACTGCCATCGGGAGCAAGCCCCCTCCCACATGGGTTCTTCATCGTTTTCGAAGGATTTGCCTGTTCATGAGATTTTCCAAGCTATACCTGCTGATGGCCCTGGCCACCTGCGGCCATGCGTTGGCCGCCGACCTGCCCCTGACTCGTTGGGCACCGAGCCTGAACGCCGAGGCGCTGGCCTTCCTGCCCAACGG
>NZ_JAKNRV010000231.1:0-8450 GCF_023072625.1 Pseudomonas emilianonis | reverse complement strand
GATGAGATCGGAAGGCATTAAAGCGAAGGGGGAAGTCGGTCGGGCCATGCGCATAACCAATCCATGACATTGGACGCACAGTATATCGTTACCATTAGATAAATGAATTAACCGCTCAGTCCACTAGGCTGGTCAGCACCAAAATTATAAGCCCCACCATAACTGATGCGTGATAGACGTAAGTCCACCATGTTGCAAATACCGAATCTAACGATAATCCGGCTGCAGCCACGATCGGAAGGCCGCGTATGCGGCTGTATGCGTAGACGCGTTCTATCCCGTCCACGACGGACGTCAGGGTTGCTGTTCCCTCGTCGCTGTGTATTAAATATCGACTAAACAGCTCTCCCTTTGCGATATTAGTCGTCATTAGCGCGTCAATCATTGGTCGTCGTGCCAGCAAATTACCGTTATTCAGTGCAAGCAGTATCACTCCTTGTTTGTCTACGTCTAAACGCTCAAAGAAACTTTGAAAGTATGCGACGGGCAACGTCGCCAAAACCACGCCGCTGAAGCGGCCATCGGGGTATTGAGTGCGACGGCTGACAGGGATGATCATGTCGCCGGTAGTGCGGCTAAAAATCACCTCGCCTATATGGATGGCCGTGCCAGGATGGTTCCTGTGGTAGATAAAATAAGAACGATCGCTATTGTTTTTTGCGACTGTCTCTGAGGAGAACGAATTAACAACCCAGTCGCCATTCTCGTCGTAAATGAACAACCCTTGAATTCCGTCAGTTGCCTCAACGTTGTTGGCCATTACGTTGGATAAACGAACTCTCTGTTCGTTGCTAAGTTTGTCATTTTCAACGCGCTCTGCAAGGTTGCTGAGAATGCTTTCAGCCTGACGCAAGGTATCTTGAGCCTGCTGCTCGGAGGCCCGAACAATGTTGCGGACAGCAATTTTTGCATTCATCAATCGTTCGTCCGCCGACTGCTTTAACTGCCAAGCAATTGCGGACACCAGCATGACACAGACCAAAAAGATGAATGCTACCAAGCCCACAGAAAGAGCTTTGGGTGTTAATCGACCCGACACGAGCGTTATGGTTTTCATTGAGCTCATCATAGCGTTGAAGTACTGAACCTTCCTGTGAATTTTCTACAATTCATCAGCTTCAGGTTGGGCGTATCCACAGCGATCAGAATACCGAGTCAATATGGGCTTAATAAGCACAACATTCACGTTATAAATCTACATAAGATCGGCGTTATGCAAATACTGTATGGCGCAGCCGGGGAGGGGACTGGGATCGGCGGCTGGATTAAATTCACCCTGCACACCCAGTGAAAGGCTCAACATTTCACACCAAAATAGAGCGCCAGTCCCATGAGGCCATTTTTTCGGAAGCGAAAAACCACAAACCCAAGACTTTCTCTCGGAAAATCATGGGTTTGCGTTTTAATGATTTGGCGGTGAAGAAGAGATTCGAACCCGCATCACTTTAGACGCAAACCGCATCCCATTCAGCGCCCACGCAAGGACTGCTTTTGGCGGATTTGTGCCTGTCGCCAGCGGCGGCGGCCGACCGAGGCTGTGTAAAAACGTTTTCGAACGCCACAGGCACTCAAAACCGGACTAAAAATCGCGCATCTGAGCGAAATCCACATCTGCTGACGTGCCGATAAATTTCAGATTTAACGTAGACGCGCGCACTTCAATTTTTACGAAGCGTTTTTACACACTCTGGGCCGAAAGCAGTCCGTCAGAATAATTCATAGTGCGCATCATCAGGATTACCCGCTGCCACCAAAACTCCTGACGCGCCAGCGCCCATATTCCCACCTTGGCCGTAACCGATTCGTCCTGCGTCTGCGGGTCGGCCGCCACAGCTGAATCGCCAGATACAACAGATGCGCCGCCACGACGATCTTGATCGCGTAGAACAACAACTCCGACGTTTGCAGCACTACCGCCAACGCGTCGGAGGGGTGGGCGATCATGCCGGAGAAGGCAAGCAGGCTGGGAAGGTCGAGGATAAAGGCGCTTGAGGGGGTAAGATAATCCGAGCCCTAAAGCTTGACCCATCGCCGTCGATAACCTCTATGAACCAATCAATCATGGACCGATGAAATGGTGCTTACCTTCAGCGCTACCTATATCCCGCCCGCCAATACCAGCCTTACGCCCTCTGACCCGATACTCGTGGCCAAGCCTCTGACGGATGTCGCGAAGGACGTCTTGGCCAGCGCCAGCCCTGCAGCCGTCTACCATCCCAGCAAAGACGTTGAATCTATGGAATCGCCGGAGGCTATCGATACCTGGGTCGGTCGGTCCGCATCGCGAGCGCTTCCTCGGTTCGTCGAGATCGCCAAAGGCGCGCAAAGCGCGCTGAAAGCCACGTTCAATACGTTCCAGTCAACGCTGGCAGCGACTTATCCGGATTTAGCCGGCAAGAAATATGGCTTTACGGTGGAGGCCGATGGCGCGCTGAAGGTGCTCAATCAGGCCGGCGAGCTCAGCAGTTCGCAGACTCAGCGGCTGACCCTGCTGCTGAATCAATCCAAGGATCTGAAAGCCGCCGCCATTACGTTCCGCGACGCATCTATCGACATGGTCGATGCCGATTCGCCGTGGTCCGGTAACTACATGGGCCGCTACAGCCTGACCCAGGAGAACTTCGCCGCCACGCTTGATTTGGTGCCATTGTTCAACAGCCCTGGCTCGGTGCCTGCCCAGGAGTACGTGGCCGGGCTGTTTTTTAGCCAGATGGAGTACAAAGGCGAACTGGCGACGCGCGAGACGGAAACCGCGATGCGTGAGCGCCGCGTTGCGCAGGGGCTTGCATCGCTCTACTAATGGGGCGTGTCCTCCTCTCTCAGCGCACGGATGAAGCCTGCGTTCGTGCGTCTTCTGCGCCAACCTGAAGATCGAAAACGGCTACCCGAGCCGGTAGCCGTGGGCGCCGCAACCGTCAGAAACTGTACTTCGCCGTCACGCCAAAGCTGCGCGGGTTGCCGTAGGTGTCGGTGGAGCCCCAGGTGGGGCTGGCGCCGATCGCCGAGTAGTAGGTGCGGTCGAAGATGTTGTTCGCGTTCACTTGCAGGTCCAGGTGCTTGTTCACTTGGTAACCGGCCATCAAATCCGCTACCGCATAGCTGCCTTGCTCCAGGCGATAGTAGCTGCCGTTGGTGAGGGCGATGTCGTTGTACATGCGGCTTTGCCAGTAGACGTTGCCACCGATGCGCAGTTTTTCCAGCGGGCCCTGGAAGCGGTAGGACGTGGTGAGTTTGAACAGGCGCTCCGGGGTATCGGTGTCGAAGCGCTGGTTGTCGTTGGCGGGGTTGCTGTCCTTGATGAAATGCGCGCGGGTGTAGGTGAAGCCGCCGCCGACTTGCCAGTTCTCGGTGAGGGCGCCTTGCAGTTCCAGGTCGATACCCTGGCTGCGCACCAGGCCGGCTGCGCCATAGCAGGTGAGCACCGGGCAACCGGCCTGGGTGGCGGCGGTGGTGGCGCGGTTTTTCTGGTCGACCTGGAACACCGCCAGACTGGCGTTGAGCGCGCCGTTGAAGTATTCGCCCTTGATGCCCACTTCGTAATTTTCGCCCACGATCGGCTCCAGCACCTTGCCTGAGAGGTCTTTTTCGCTTTGTGGGGTGAAGATGTCGGTGTAGCTGGCATAGACCGAGTGGTGCTCGTCGAGGTCGTAGATCACCCCGGCATAGCGCGTCAGGTTGCGCGTGACTTTGTAGTCGCCGTCTTGGCTTTGGCGGTCGTCGTAGTCGTACCAGTCCAGGCGCGCACCGAGGATGACCTTGAGCGGGTCGGCCAGGTTCAGGCGTGTGGTCAGGTAGACGCCGTCCTGGGTGGTGAGGCTGTGGGTTTTGCCGTTGCGCTGGAAGTCGGGTTTGGCGCCGTTGAGCGGGTAATTGGTGTCGTAAGGGCTGTATTCCTTGGAGGTGGCGTCGTAAATGCGTTTGCTGGTGCCGACCACCACTTCGTGGGTGCGGCCGAAGGCCTCGACCGGGCCGCTGGCGAAGGTATCGAACGCGTATTGTTTGTTGTCCTGGTGCGATTGGTAGGCGGTGCGCGCCAGCTCGGTTTGGTAGCGCGACTGGTAACTGCCGGTGAACACGCCGTCCAATTGCGACGCGGAGCCGGAGACGTTGAGTTTCCAGCCATTGTCGAAGCGGTGCTCGACGTCGCCGAACACCGTGTTGATCGCAAGCTCCTTGTTTTCCCAGTCGCTGCCGGGGTTGGTGGAGCGGGGCAGGTTCAGGTGATGGCCGTCTGTGCCGATGGGCAGGCCGCCCCAGAAGAAGTTGGTCTGGTCTTCCTGTCGGGAGAAGCCGAGGGTGGCGGTGGTGTCTTCGCTCAGGTCGGCTTCGCTGATGGCGTAGAACAGGCCGTGGTCGCTGGTTTCGTTGTCGCGGAAGCTGTTGGCGTCGCGGTACGAGCCGACCACACGGCCGCGCAGGGTACCGCTGTCGTTCAAGGCGCTGGATGCATCGAGTTCCATGCGGTAGTCATCCCAACTACCGGCGGCGCCGGTGATTGACACCTGCGGCGTAGCGGTTGGGCGCTTGCGCACAAAGTTGATCGCTGCCGACGGGTTGCCGGCGCCGGTGACCAGGCCGGTGGCGCCGCGAATCACTTCGACCCGGTCGAACATCGCCAGGTTGGGCTGCACGCTGTTGGCGTAGCCCGAGTAGGCGCTGGGCAGGCCGTCGAACATCATGTTGTCGATGTCGAAGCCGCGCGAGCTGTAGGTCTGACGGCCCGGGCCTTCAGCCTGGCTGAGGAACAGGCCGGGCGTGTTCTTGACCACATCGTTGACACTGGTCATGGCCTGGTCGTCCATGCGCTGGCGGGTGATCACGGTCACGGCCTGCGGGGTTTCGCGCATGGTCAACGGCAACTTGGTGGCCGTCGCCATGGGCCCGGTGGTGTACGACTGGGTGCCTTCGGTGGTCTCGCCCAGTTGCTCACCGCTGATCTCGGTGGCGCCCAGTTCAAGCGGTGCCGGTGCTTTTTCGGTGTCGGCCGCCAGCGTTGTCTGGGTGCCGCTGAGACAGATGGCCAATGCCAGTAGACTGGGTGAAAAACGCGTGCCGACAGGTTGTTGAACGAACATGAATCTGAGCCTCCCCGAGCGCCTTTAACGGCGAATGATAAGCGAATCGATAACTATTCGTATCAGTGTGACAGATTGAATCCGGCCAAAAAAGGCTTGGGGGGGAATGACTTAACAAATTTTTCACATTTTGCTGGGTGGCAGTTTGCCGCCCGCGCGCGAAATCATCCGAAGTCGCCGCTGTTGCGTGAGGCCGCAACCGCCAGCGGGCTGGCGGTCAAGCCGACGCTATTGCGTGGCGGTACGGTGAAAAAAAGGGGCCTTTAGAATTACTGCCGGTCAGTTAAGCGATAGAGCTGCAACCGGTAGCCCGTGGCGAGGGAGCTTGCTCCCGTTGGACTGCGTAGCAGTCCCCTCTGTTGGGGCCGCTTCGCGTCCCAGCGGGAGCAAGCGCCCTTGCCACAGTGACCGTGTTCTTCTTTATTAGCCGTCAGAACTCCATTCGCAGGCCCACCGTGCCTTGTCGGCTGTTGAGCCTCTGGCTATCCAGGTTGCGGTTATAGCCGACTTCGCTGTACAGGCTGACGCTCTTGGCCACCTCCAGCGTGGCACCCAGACTCAGGCCCAGGGAGGTGGACTTCTGTTCGGTGTCGATGTCCGTCACCCCGTTAAAGGTGACGGTGTTCTGCCCGGCGCCGGTATGCCAGAGATTGGCCCGCGCGTAGGGCTGCAACGGCAGGCCGCGCAGCTGATAGTCGCCGCGCAGACGTATGCCCAGGCGCGTGGTGACGCTGGTGTCGGCGTTGTAGGCAACGTCGGAGATGCCATCGTTCTGACTGTCTAGCTTGGTTTGGCTCACGAACAATTGAACCTGGGGCTCAGCCACCCAATCGGCCGTCATCTGGAACGGCCAGCCGACCTCGGCGGAAGCGGCGACGTTGTGCCCGCGAGTCTTCATCTTCACTCCTCGGTCCGATTCGTTGTTGCCATCGAAACGGGTGCCCATGAGCACCAGATCGAGATAGGCCTGGTTGGCGCCGATCAGCGTCCAGTACACGCCCAGGCTGTCACCGCGCAGGGTAGTGTTGCCGGCGGCCTTGTCCTGCCAGCCGCCGTTGAAACCCTTGACGTCGCCTTTCAAGCGGCTGTGGCCAACGAAGAAACCGGCCCGCTGCACTGCGCCGTTGTCGGGGGTGTTCGCATACACATCCGTACCGATCTGGAACGCGGACAGCGAACTGTTCAGCGTAGGGCTCACCGTGCCGGCGAAACTCTGGCGGCTGCTGTTGCCATAAATGCGCCCCCAACCGGCCGGGAAGGCGCCGGTCTGCTGTTGCTGGCTCTGATCGCCCATGCGTTCGTGATAGGTGCCCAGCATGGCCTCGACGATTTGTTGCGCAGCGGGAAACAATACCGTGTAGATCGGCACTTCCGGGCGGTAGATCGGGATCGGCGTGATGCCCGGATTGGAGGGCAGTTCAGGCGTGCCTACCACCGGTTCGGGCAACGGCGTCACCGGGCCTGGCAGCGGCGTCACCGGCACCGATGAGCGCAGGTAGTAGTTTTCACCCGAGCCCGCTTTGTCGCCGCCTTTGAACAGGTAGTAGTCGAAGGCGCCTGCGGAGACCCGGTTTGCCAGGGTGAAGTGGGTGCCGCCGCCGCTGGCACCGTTGATTGCCCGGACTACCTGGATACCGTCCTGCACGGTTTCGGCACCCGGCCCTGCGAGATTGCTCACGCTGATGGGGGTGGTGCCGCTGATCGTGCCCGTGCTGATCACCAGCAAATCGCTGGGTGAACCGTCGCTGCCCAGTACACTTTGTAGCGCGAGCCCGCCGCCGTTGCCGTTGTAATTACCGTTCACCGTCAGGCTGTCGGTGGCACTGGTACTGCCGGTGGTCATGTCGATCAGGCCGCCGTTGTTCAAGGTGACTGATTGGCCGGCGGTGAAGGGGTTGAGTGAACCGGTGGTGACGGTCAATTTGCTGGACCCGTCGAGGGTCATGCTGCCGGTGCCGGTTTCGTTGTCGCCCAGTGTGAAAGCGCCGCCGAGTTTGAGGTCCGAGCCATTCACCACCAGCACCTGCTCCCAGCTTGTGTAGCGCGACGGGACGTCGGTCTGCGTGTGGTCGAACGTGAGTGTGTCGTTGCCCAGGCCGCCATCCACCAGCGGGTTGGAGGACAGCAGCGTTTCGTTGAGGTTTGTCAGCAGGGCGGTGTCGTTGCCGGCACCCATGACGATCAAACCGTTGATCTTGCCGCCATCGTGCCAGATCAACTGGTCGTCACCGAAGCTGGCGAGGATCTGCCCGTTGACCACGCCGCCGCTGACTTCAATCACATCATTGCCGCCGCTGGTGCTGATGTTGCCGCCGATGTAACTGGTGCCCGAGACCAGAATATGGTCTTTGCCGAACCCGGTGACCAGGTTGCCCAGGATGGTGCCGCCTTGCATGTCGAACACGTTGTCATCGAGCTTCATGTCGACCCGACCGATGGTGCCTCCCGTCATCGTGGCGTGGTCGCCATCTTCAAAGGCGCCTGTGATGACGCCACCACTCATGTTGAAGGTGTCCAGTCCATCGCCTTGGGCCAGGGAGGCGATGGTGCCGCCGCTCATGGCAAAACTGTCGATGCCAGTGCCTTGGCTGATCGCGCCCGCCTGCCCGCCGGTGATCTGCACCACATCCGCGCCGGCGCCTTGGGTGACCGAGCCGGTGACGGTGCCCTGGTTCAGCCGGAAAATATTCGCGCCGTCGCCCTGGTTCAGTGAACCGTTGAGCGCCGCCGTCGGCCCATTCACGTCCACCAGGTCGTTACCTGCCCCGAAGGTGACATTGCCGTTGATCGCGCCGCTGCCGCTGATATTCAGGGTGTTGTTGCCGCCGGTGTCGGTAAAACCCGGCGCCGAGGCGCTGTCGCACGTGGAGATGTCATCGCCGGCGGTGTTGTTGACCGTGCATGCGCCATACGAGGCGAGTGGCCATGCCGTCACGGCAATGATTGAGCTGATACCCAGCAACAGAGCAGATCTCGATGTGCGCATGACCCGTCCTCGTTCGAAGCAAGCATCGCCCGGCACCTGGGCAAGCAGGTGCGGTTCGGACCATGGCAACAACGAACGCGATACGGATCAGGGACTGCCGGTTACCCCATTCTGAAAACATCGGCCAATGCAAAGGGTTGGCATGGCTTTCTCGACTGCACCTTAGTCGCACATCCAAGGGGCCGCTACTGTCAGAAATAACAGGTATAGACGAGTTTGGATCTAGACAAACACGATCTCATAAGGCTCGCGCATCCGCTCCAGCAGCACCTGGGCGAGCATCGGCGCGAGCCCGATCTCCGGGTCTCCGGCCAGTTGGCTGGCATAGGCATGGGCCGCGTGCAGTTTGCGCGCCACGCTCCAGGTGTCGAGGCGCACCTTGCGCGCAC
>NZ_JAKNRV010000230.1:0-8570 GCF_023072625.1 Pseudomonas emilianonis | reverse complement strand
AGCCCTGAGCTTGAACTCACTCGAGTAAGATTTACGCATAACCAAACACCTCAGATTTGGGCGCCATCATAGCGCCCGATTGAAGTGTCCAAAATCATTAGGCCAGTTCAAGCCCCCTCCCACATTTTGACCCTGTTCACAGAGCTAATTGTGGGAGGGGGCTTGCCCCCGATGAGGCCCATCCTGTCACTACACAACCACCTTGGCCCTACGCAACTCGCTGATGCGCTGTGAGCTCAAGCCCAACTCCATCAGCACTTCATCACTGTGTGCCCCCACAGCGACCCCAATATGCCGGGGAGCTGGCAACCCCTCGGAGAACTTCAGCGGGCAAGCCATTTGCGCCTGGGTCGAGCCGTCGGCCCGCGGCACCTGGGTGACCAGTTCCCGCGCCTTCAACTGCGGATGCTCCACGGCTTCGCTCAGACTCAACACCGGTTCCACGCACGCATCCACCCCGGCAAACAACTCGCACAGTTCCTCAAAACTGCGCTTCTCGAACTCAACCTGCAGCGCCTGCTTGATCGCCTTTTGCTGCGCAGGTATTGGCGACAAGCCTTGTGCCGCCAGCTCCGGTCGTCCCAATGCTGCGCATAATTGCTGCATAAACGCCGGTTCCAGACTGCCCACCGACATCCAGCGCCCATCACGGGAACGGTAATAATCGTAGAAGCTGCCACCATTGAGCACATGGGTCTCCCAACCGGGCTCCACGCCACAGGCCAGGTATCCAGCACCGGCCATGGCATTCAAGCTGAACGAGCAGTCGGTCATGCTCACATCCAAGTATTGGCCGACGCCGCTCTGTTGCCGCGCAATCACCGCCGCGAGCAGGCCCACCACCGCGTGCAGCGAGCCGCCGGCGACATCTGCCAATTGCACGCCCAAGGGCAGCGGCCCGCTGTCCTGACGCCCGGTATGGCTGGCCACTCCGGCCAACGCCAGATAGTTGATATCGTGCCCGGCGCGATCCTTGTAGGGGCCGGTCTGACCGTACCCGGTGATCGACACATAAATCAGCCGCGGGTTGATCGCCTTCAACGCCGCATACCCCAGGCCCAGGCGCTCCATCACCCCAGGGCGAAACTGTTCGAGCACGATGTCGTAGCCCTTGACCAGTTCGCGCACAATCTCCAGCGCCTCGGCCTGCTTCAGATCCAGGGCGAGGCTGCGCTTATTGCGATTGAGGTAAGCATGGCTCGCCGAGGTGCCCTGATCATGGGGCGGCAGCACGCGTAGCAGGTCCATGCGCGTGGGCGATTCGATGCGCAGCACCTCGGCGCCCATGTCCGCCAGCATCAGCGAAGCGAACGGGCCGGGCAGCAAGGTGGAAAAATCCAGTACTTTAAGGGACGCCAAGGGACCTGACATGGAGACTCCGTTTCCGATTCGACAGACCACAGCGTAGTCAGCCTTCAGCGCCCAGGGCAATCGTCAGAACGATCATCGGCCGTGACCGTTTTGATCACGGCGGGCTTTTTCCCGACGGCGGCCTTATCATTGGCCCACGTTTGCTTGCAGGGTGTTCCATGAAATTCGCGATAGCAGTGTTTTCCGCCGCCCATGCGCCCTCCTCGCGTCGCGCCTTGCTGTTCGCCCAGGCGGCGCTGGCTGGCGGGCATGAGATTGTGCGGCTGTTTTTTTATCAGGATGGCGTTTACAGCGCCTCCAACAGCATCGTTGCGCCACAGGATGAGCAAGACATCGCCCGCCAATGGCGTGAGTTTGTCAGCACACATCAGTTGGACGCCGTGGTCTGCATCGCCGCCGCCCTGCGCCGTGGTGTGCTCAACAGTGAAGAAGCCGCACGCTACCAACGCAGCGCGGTGAACGTGGAGGCGCCATGGGAGCTGTCGGGCCTTGGCCAATTGCACGACGCGAGCCAGACCGCCGACCGCTTGATCTGTTTTGGAGGGCCGTGACATGTCCAAATCCTTGCTGGTGATCAGCCGCCAGGCACCGTGGTCCGGGCCGAGCGCGCGGGAAGCGCTGGATATCGTATTGGCCGGCGGCGCGTTCGATCTGCCCATCGGCCTGCTGTTTCTGGATGACGGCGTGTTCCAACTGGCGCCGCACCAGGACGCCAAGGCCGTGCAGCAAAAAGACCTCGGCGCCAACCTGCAGGCACTGGGGCTGTTCGGTATCGACGAGGTGTTTGCCTGCGAGCACAGCCTGGCCGCGCGCGGGCTGACGCACCCGGTCAATGCGCAGCCGCTGAACAACGAACAGATCTCCCAGTTGATTGACCGTTACGACCAGGTGATAACCCTCTGATGTCGACTCTACATGTGGTGTCCCACTCCCCGTTTACCGATAGCCGCCTCGACAGCTGCCTGCGCATCTGCGGCAGCGACGATGCGATCCTGCTCTGTGGCGACGGCGCCTACGGGCTGCATCACCCGGCCCTGCAACTCAAGGGCGTGAAGGTGTTTGTGCTGGCCGAAGACAGCCTGGCGCGCAACCTGCCGCTGCCCGACTGGGCCGACTGCGTGGATTACCCAGGTTTTGTGCAACTGTCTATCGACTACGACAAGGTCAACTCCTGGCTATGAACACCCTGACCGTGGGCACGCATGCCCTCGAACTGGACAAGGACGGCTACCTCGTCGACCTGAACGAGTGGTCGGTCGACGTGGCCAACGCCCTGGCCGCCGCCGAAGCCCTCGAGTTGACCCCGGCGCACTGGGAAATCCTCGAGCTGCTGCGCCAGTTCTATCAAGAATTCCAGCTGTCCCCCGCCACGCGCCCGCTGATCAAGTACACCGCCTTGAAGCTGGGCGCAGACAAGGGCAACAGCCTGCACCTGAATAAACTGTTCAACGGCACTCCCGCCAAACTCGCCGCCAAGCTGGCGGGCCTGCCTAGGCCGACGAATTGCTTATGACCGACTTTGCCCCGCTGACCCTCGAAACCCCCGCCGAGCACCCGTTTGCGCCGTTCGTGCGCATCCTGGGCAAAGGCAAGCGCGGCGCGCGCAACCTGACCCGCGAAGAAGCCCGCGAAGCCATGGGCATGCTGCTTGACGAAAAAGTCGAAGACACCCAGCTCGGCGCCTTCCTCATGCTGCTGCGCCACAAGGAAGAAAGCCCGGAAGAACTCGCCGGCTTCACCGAAGCGCTGCGCGAGCGCCTGCACGCGCCGGCGCTGAAGGTGGATGTCGACTGGCCGACCTACGCCGGCAAAAAGCGCCACCTGCCGTGGTTCCTGCTGGCCGCCAAATGCCTGGCGCAGAACGGTGTACGCATCCTCATGCACGGCGGCGGCGCCCACACCGCTGGCCGGTTGTACACCGAACAATTGCTCGAAGGCCTGCAGATCCCGCTGTGCCGCAATTGGCAGCAGGTCGAGACGGCTTTCGAGCACGGCAACCTGGCGTTCATCCCGCTGGGCGATTGGGCACCGCAACTGCAACGCATGATCGACCTGCGCAACACCCTGGGCCTGCGCTCGCCGATCCACTCCCTGGCACGCCTGCTCAACCCACTGAATGCCCGCTGCGGCCTGCAAAGCATCTTCCACCCCGGTTACCAGGGTGTACACCGCGATGCCAGCGGCCTGCTCGGCGACAATGTGATTGTGGTCAAGGGCGACGGCGGTGAGATCGAGATCAACCCCGACACGATCAGCCACCTCTACGGCACCACCGGCGGCGAAAGTTGGGACGAAGAATGGCCCGCCCTCTCCGCCCAGCGCCATGTCAAACCGGCCAGCCTGGAGCCCGAACAGTTGAAAGCGCTGTGGCGCGGCGATGTCGAGGACAGCTACCCGCAACTCGCCTTGATCGCCACCATGGCCCTGGCCTTGCGCGGTCTGGGTCATCCGCGAGAGCAAGCGTTCGAACTGGCCCAGCACTACTGGGATGCGCGGAATAAATCGATTTAATCGATCATTGCGCCGCAGTTTTTGCGCTTTTAGTTCGAACTCATCCCTTTAGACTGGGCTCTAACGCTTATTAGCCAAGGAGCCAGTCATGGGTTTGCTGATCGAAGGACGCTGGCACGACCAGTGGTACGAAAGTAGCGCGGATGGCGCTTTCCAGCGGGAACAGGCGCAACGCCGCCACTGGGTGACCGCTGACGGCCAGCCCGGCCCCAGCGGCGAAAGTGGCTTCAAGGCCGAAGCCGGTCGTTACCACCTGTATGTGTCGCTCGCCTGCCCATGGGCCCATCGCACACTGATCCTGCGCAAACTCAAAGGCCTGGAAGGTCTGATCGACGTGTCCGTAGTCAGTTGGCTGATGCTGGAAAACGGCTGGACCTTCGACAAGGCCCACGGCTCCAGCGGCGACACGCTCGATGGCTTCGACTTCATGCACCAGCGCTACACCGCCGACACGGCCGATTACACCGGGCGCGTCACGGTGCCGGTGCTGTGGGACAAACACCTCAAGCGCATCGTCAGCAATGAATCAGCGGAGATCATCCGCATGTTCAACAGCGCGTTCAACGGGCTGACCGGCAACACCCTGGACTTCTACCCCGAGGCTCTGCGCCAGAACATCGACGCGTTGAACGAGCGCATCTACCCAGCCGTGAACAACGGCGTGTACCGCGCAGGTTTCGCCACGTCGCAGCAGGCGTATGAACGTGCGTTCGATGATCTGTTTGCCGAACTTGACCACCTGGAACAGCACCTCGGCGAGCATCGCTACCTGGCCGGTGAATACCTGACCGAGGCCGATGTGCGGCTGTTCACCACGCTGATTCGCTTTGATGCGGTGTATTACAGCCACTTCAAATGCAACCTGCGCCGGATTGCGGATTATCCGAATTTGTCGAACTGGTTGCGGGAACTGTATCAATGGCCGGGAGTGGCCGAGACGGTGGACTTTGAGCACATCAAGGGGCATTACTATGCCAGCCACCGCACCATCAATCCGACGGGGATTGTGCCCAAGGGGCCGTTGCAGGTGTTTGATGCCCCGCATGATCGTGGGCGGTTGAGCGCTAAGGGCGTCTGGAGCTGATCCAGAGGGCTGGCTGGATCAAATGGCCGCATCGGGGGCAAGCCTCCTCCCACATTGGAATGCATTCCAAAATGTGGGAGGGGGCTTGCCCCCGATGCATTTAGGCTCAGACCTGGGCCTGGGCGCCTTCAAACCATTTGAGCTTCTCGCGCAGCAGCACCACCTCACCGACGATCACCAGCGTCGGCGCATGCACTTCATGCTCCGCCACCATGCGCGGCAAGTCGGCCAGGGTGCCGGTGAACACGCGCTGGTTGGACGTGGTGCCCTGCTGGATCAACGCCGCCGGCGTGTCCGCCGAACGCCCATGCTTGATCAGCTGTTCGCAGATGATCGGCAAACCGATCAAGCCCATGTAGAACACCAGGGTCTGCGACGGGCCCACCAGATCACTCCAAGGCAGGTCCGAGGTGCCATTCTTCAAGTGCCCGGTGATAAAGCGTACCGATTGCGCATAGTCGCGGTGAGTCAGCGGAATCCCGGCATACGCCGCGCAGCCGCTGGCCGCCGTGATGCCAGGCACCACCTGGAACGGAATGCCATGGGCCGCCAGTTCTTCGATCTCTTCGCCGCCACGGCCAAAGATGAACGGATCGCCACCCTTGAGACGCAGCACACGCTTGCCTTGCTTGGCCAGGTCGACCAGTTGCTGGTTGATCTGGTCCTGGGGCACAGCGTGGTCAGCACGACGCTTGCCCACGTACACGCGCTCGGCGTCACGCCGGCACAGTTCAAGAATCGCCGGGGCCACCAGGCGGTCGTAGAGCACCACATCGGCCTGCTGCATCAGGCGCAAGGCGCGGAAGGTCAACAGGTCCGGATCGCCGGGGCCGGCACCCACCAGGTAGACTTCGCCCGGCGCATACGGCGGTGCGCCGTTGACCTTTTCGATCAGCAAACGCTCGGCTTCATCGCCCTGCCCGGCCAGTTGCCGATCGGCAATCGGGCCCTGAAAGACTTCTTCCCAGAACGCGCGGCGCTGCTGCACATCCGGGTACAAGCGCTTGACCTGGGCCCGAAAGCGCGCCGCCAGCCCGGCCAGTTGGCCATACGTGGACGGAATCCAGGTTTCCAGCTTGGCCCGGATCAAGCGTGCCAGCACCGGCGCATCGCCGCCGCTGGACACCGCGATCACCAACGGCGAACGGTCGACAATCGCCGGGAAGATCACGCTGCACAGGGCCGGCGCATCCACCACATTGACCGGCACGCAGCGGCGTTTGGCATCGCTGGACACTTGCGCGTTCAGCGGTTCGTCGTCCGTTGCGGCGATGATCAGGGTGCAACCGTCGAGGTCGGCCTCCTGATAACCGCGCACGATCAGTTCCCCGCCACTGCCCTGCACCAGTTCACGCAACTGTTTTTCGATCTGGGGAGCAACCACCCGCAGCAGCGCGCCAGCGTCGGCCAACAGCCGGGACTTGCGCAAGGCAATCTCCCCGCCGCCGACGACCAACACACGACTGCCGCGCAGGTTATGAAACAGCGGCAGAAATTCCATTTAACCGATGACCTCGATGCCCGCCATGTAAGGCTTGAGCACGTCCGGCACACGGATCGAACCGTCGGCCTGCTGGTAGTTTTCCAGCACGGCCACCAGGGTACGGCCTACGGCCAGGCCCGAACCGTTGAGGGTGTGCACCAGTTCCGGCTTGCCGGTTTCCGGGTTGCGGAAACGCGCCTGCATGCGACGGGCCTGGAAATCACCGCAGTTGGAGCACGACGAGATCTCGCGGTATTTGTCCTGGCTCGGCACCCACACTTCGAGGTCGTAGGTCTTCACGGCGCTGAAACCCATGTCACCGGTACACAGCGCCAACACGCGGTACGGCAGTTCCAGCAGTTGCAGCACGCGTTCGGCGTTGGCGGTCAGGCCTTCGAGGGCTTCCATGGAGGTCGACGGCTCGACCACTTGCACCATCTCGACTTTGTCGAACTGGTGCTGGCGGATCATGCCGCGGGTGTCGCGCCCGGATGCGCCGGCTTCACTGCGGAAGCATGGAGTGTGGGCGACGAGCTTGAGCGGCAGGTGCTTGGCGTCGAGGATCTCGCCGGCCACGATGTTGGTCAGCGACACTTCGGCGGTCGGGATCAGGTACAGGTCGGCTTCGCCATCGCGGCTGATCTTGAACAGGTCTTCCTCGAACTTCGGCAACTGGCCGGTACCCTGCAGGGCCGGCGCCTGAACCAGATACGGCGTGTAAGCCTCTTCGTAACCGTGTTCGCCGGTGTGCAGGTTGACCATGAACTGCGCCAGGGCGCGATGCAGGCGGGCAATCGGGCCACGCAGCAAGGCAAAGCGCGCGCCGGACAGCTTGGCGGCGGTTTCGAAATCCAGGCCACCGCTGAGTTCGCCCAGGGCGACGTGGTCCTTGATCTCGAAATCAAAGGCCTTTGGCGTGCCCCAGCGGCGCACTTCGACGTTACCGTCTTCGTCCGCACCGACCGGCACCGACTCGTGCGGCAGGTTCGGAATACCCAGCAGGATCGAATCCAGTTCGCCTTGAATTTTGTCCAGTTCGACTTTGCCGTCGGACAGCTCGGTGCCCATGCGCTCGACGTCCGCCATCAACGGCGCGATGTCTTCGCCGCGCTGCTTGGCCTGACCGATGGACTTGGAACGCGCATTACGCTCAGCCTGCAGTGCTTCGGTGCGGGTCTGGACGGTCTTGCGCTGTTCTTCCAGCGCTTCGATGCGCGCAACATCCAAGGCAAAGCCACGGGATGCCAGGCGGTCCGCTACGTCCTGAAGGTTGCTACGTAACAGTTTGGAATCGAGCATGTCGGTCTCTCGTTTATCAAAGTTTGGTCAAGGACAGGCCGGCCCAGGTGGCGAGCAGCCCGCCGAACACGCTGATGCCCAGGTACCCGAAGGCGACCAGGACCTGCCCGCTTTCCAGCAGGCGCACCGTATCCAGTGAAAAGGATGAAAAGGTCGTCAGACCGCCTACAAAACCGACAATCAAGCCGGCACGAATTTCAATCGGCACTTCCGGGCGCAACAGGAACCAGCCGTACAACAGCCCGATGATCAAGCAGCCCACCAGGTTGACCGCCAGGGTCGCCGCATAAAAATGCCTCGGCCAGTTGGCGTTTACCCAAGTACCAGTGGCGAAACGCAATAATGTACCAGCGATGCCGGCAACGGACACGGCAAGAATCGTCTTGAGCACTACTTTCTCCGCTGTTTCGGGCTGAGGCGGTCGAGTTGAGCGAGGTGATTGAGCTTTTCACCGATCTTCAGCTCCAGTCCACGGGGCACCGGCTGGTAGAACGGCTGCGGCTCAAGCTCGTCAGGGAAGTAATCTTCGCCGGCGGCATAGGCGTCCGGCTCATCGTGGGCGTAGCGGTATTCATCACCGTAACCCAGTTGTTTCATCAGCTTGGTGGGCGCATTGCGCAGGTGCAGCGGCACTTCGAGGGAGCCATGTTCGGCCGCCGCGCGCAGTGCTGACTTGAAGCCCATGTACACCGCGTTACTTTTCGGCGCGCACGCCAGGTAGGTAATCGCCTGGGCCACCGCCAGCTCGCCTTCCGGGCTGCCGAGGCGCTCCTGCACTTCCCACGCCGCAAGGCACAGGCTCAGGGCGCGCGGGTCGGCGTT
>NZ_JAKNRV010000022.1:0-31681 GCF_023072625.1 Pseudomonas emilianonis | reverse complement strand
CCGTTCGATGTGCTGCAACTGGGCTGGCGCGACGGCGTGCTGACCGCACAGAACCAGGCGCTGGGGGGTTTTCTGCGCGAGCTGGCGCGCTATCGTCCAGGCGTGTTGCGCTGGGCGCCGAACCTGGAGACGTTGCGGGTGACGGGCAGTTTTCGCCTGGATGACACCGACCGCATCCTCAAGCTGCTGGCTTCGAGCCTGGGGCTCGAAGTGCAGGCGCGGACGCGGTATTGGGTGACGTTGGATAAAGCGCCGGCCTAGATCGGATGTACGTACCACACCTTCCAGGATCGGCAAGGCCAGCGCTTGTATATGTCTGTATCGTCTAAATAAATTCTTATATATTCCTTTTAATGTCTGTTGGGGCGGCGCATTTTGAGTGCCTGCGCATTCGTGCGGATTGACCCAACAGCCAGAAGGAAAGCCGACATGACCATTAAAGCGATCAACGTGCGCAACCAGTTCAAGGGCGTGATCAAAGAAATTCTGCTGGGGGAAGTGGTGTCCGAAATCGACGTGCAAACCGCGTCCGGCATCGTCACCTCGGTGATCACCACCCGTTCGGTGCGTGATCTGGAATTGAAAGTCGGCAGTGAAGTGATTGCCTTTGTGAAGTCCACCGAAGTCTCGATCGCCAAACTGTGACACCGACCTGATGTGGGAGCGCCGCTCCCACATGCATTCTGCCGAGGCCGCACCCTAGCGCTGGCGCAGCGCACGTTCCATACGCTGCAGACCCTCTTCCAGCAACGCCCGCGGGCAGCCGAAGTTCAGGCGCACGAACTGCTGGCTGTCATCGCCGAATTCAATTCCCGCGCTCAAACCGACCTTGGCCTGTTCAAGGAAGAACTGCTGCGGGTCGTCCAGGCCCAGGTCGCTGCAATCCAGCCACGCCAGAAAGGTGCCTTGGGGCGCGTGCATGACCACGCCGGGCAGGCGGCTTTTTACCGCGTCGAGCAGGTAGTCGCGGTTGGCTTGCAGGTACTGCACCAACGCCTCGAGCCATTCGCTGCACTGGCTGTAGGCCGCGCGGGTGGCTTCCAGGCCCAGGGGGCTGACGCTATCGACCATGCCGCAGCGCGCCTGGTTGAAGCGCTCGCGCACTTCGGCGTTTTGCACCACGGCAAAACAGGTCTTCAAGCCAGCTACGTTGTAGGCCTTGCTCGCGGACATCAGGGTGATGGTGCGCTGCGCGATTTCCGGGCTGAGGCTGGCGGTGGGGATATGGCGACGACCGTCGAAGCACAACTCGGCGTGGATTTCATCGCTGATGATCAGCGCGCCCTGTTCCAGGCAGGCGTTGGCCACGGCCAGCAGTTCTTCGCGGGGGAAGACTTTGCCCATCGGGTTATGCGGGTTGCTCAGCAACAATGCGCCGGCACCTGTCAGCGCCTGGCGCAGCAGCGGCATTGGCGTGATGTACTCAGCGTTGATCAGCTCGAACGGCACTTCGATGCGCGGCAGGTTCCAGTTTCCGGGCGCCAGGCGAATCGGGCGATAGTTGGGGGTTTGCAGCACCACCGCTTGGCCGGGCTGTACAAAGGCATGCAGCGCCATGTTGAAACCGGGTTCTACGCCCGGCAGGAACAGCAACTCGTCCGGCTGCACGCGCCAGGCGTACTTGGCCCACAGGTCGGCGACGATGGCCTCGCGCACGTCCGGGCCGGCCACGCTGTAGCCGAGAATCTGCTGGTCGAGGCGTTGGTGCAGGGCCTGAAGCACGGCGGGTGGCGCGGCGATGTCCATGTCGGCGATCCACATCGGCAACACGTCTTGCGGATAACGGTTCCACTTGGTACTGCCGGTGCCGAGGCGTGGGTGGATCGTGTCGAAATCAAAACTCATGGGGAGGCTCGTGTCAGGGAGTCAGGCGAAGAATGGCGCTGATTCTAGCGTTATTGCTCGCCTAGGCCAGCGCTGAATCGTTCCGTGACCGACAGGTTCTGTCTAAAAACGTCATTGCGCTGGGGATTGCATCTGAGTCGGGCTATTTTGGGGCATCTCAATAGCCCGAGTAGCCAAGGATGAAATACCAACCCTTCAGCCGTACTTTGATTGCCACTGCCCTGGTGTTGACGGTCAGCGGTGTGCAAGCCGCCTCCCAGGCCCCGGTGGCCGGTGAAAATGGCATGGTGGTAACGGCCCAGCATCTGGCCACGCATGTCGGTGTGGATGTACTCAAGGCCGGCGGCAACGCGGTGGATGCCGCCGTGGCCGTGGGCTATGCGTTGGCGGTGGTGTACCCGGCGGCGGGTAACCTGGGCGGCGGCGGTTTCATGACCGTACAACTGGCCGACGGGCGCAAGACCTTCCTCGACTTCCGCGAAAAAGCCCCGCTGGCGGCCACCGCCGACATGTACCTGGACAAGGCTGGCAACGTCGTCGAAGGCCTGAGCGCCAAGGGCCACTTGTCCGTCGGCGTCCCCGGTACCGTGTCCGGCATGGAGCTGGCCCTGAGCAAATACGGCACTCTCAAGCGCGCCCAGGTGATTGCCCCGGCGATCAAGCTGGCGGAAAACGGCTTTGCGCTGGAGCAGGGCGATATCGACCTGCTGCACACCGCCACCGGCGAGTTCGAAAAAGACAAGGACCTGCGTGCTATTTTCCTGCACAACGGCCAGCCGCTGCAGGTCGGCCAGAAGCTGGTGCAGAAAGACCTGGCCAAGACCCTCAAGGAAATCTCGGCCAAGGGCAGCGACGGTTTCTATAAAGGTTGGGTTGCCAAGGCACTGGTGGATTCCAGCCAGGCCGGCAAAGGCATCATCACCCAGGCCGACCTCGACAAATACAAGACCCGCGAACTGGCGCCCATCGAGTGCGACTACCGTGGCTACCACGTGGTCTCGGCACCGCCGCCGAGCTCCGGTGGCGTGGTGATCTGCCAGATCATGAACATCCTCGAAGGCTACCCGATGGCCGACCTGGGCTACCACTCGGCCCAGGGCCTGCACTACCAGATCGAAGCCATGCGCCACGCGTATGTGGACCGCAACAGCTACCTCGGCGATCCGGACTTCGTCAAGAATCCGATCGAACACCTGCTGGACAAAAACTACGCAACGAAACTGCGTGACGCGATCGAACCGAACAAGGCCGGCGACTCCCAGGCGATCAAGCCGGGTGTAGCCCCCCATGAAGGCAACAACACCACCCACTATTCCATCGTCGACAAGTGGGGCAACGCGGTCTCGGTGACCTACACCCTCAACGACTGGTTCGGTGCCGGGGTGATGGCGAGCAAAACCGGGGTGATCCTCAACGATGAAATGGACGACTTCACCGTTAAGGTCGGCGTGCCGAACATGTACGGGCTGGTCCAGGGTGAAGCCAACGCCATCGCACCGGGCAAAGCCCCGCTGTCGTCGATGAGCCCGACTATCGTGACCAAGGATGGCAAGGCGGTGATGGTGGTCGGTACGCCGGGCGGCAGTCGCATTATTACGGCGACCTTGCTGACCATTCTCAACGTCATCGACTACAAGATGAACATCCAGGAGGCCGTCGACGCGCCGCGCTTCCACCAGCAGTGGATGCCGGACACCACCAACCTCGAGACCTTCGCGGTCAGCCCGGATACCCAGAAGATCCTCGAAAGCTGGGGCCACAAGTTCGCCGGGCCACAGGATGCCAACCACTTGGCGGCGATCCTGGTGGGCGCACCGTCATTGGGTGGCAAGCCGGTTGGCAACAACCGTTTCTACGGGGCGAATGACCCGCGTCGCAATACCGGCCTGTCGCTGGGCTACTAAAAGCTGCAATCTACTGTAGGAGCGAGCAAGCTCGCTCCTACAGTATTTGTTTGACCGCCGCGAAGGCTTTGACGCGGCGCTCTTCCCAATTTCCCCTGATCACTACCACAGCCTGTTGATGCTGCTGCATCCAATCCTGGCTGCCCTGGAAAAACGCCCGACGATCCGCCAATTCCGGTTGGCAACGCTGGCCGTCGGCCGTCCATTCCACGTCTTCGGGGGACAGCAGCAGGTGCAAGTCGTAGTGGCGGGCCAGCAGTTCATCGTCAAGCCACGTCGGGTAGTCGCCGAACAGGGTCTGGCTCCAGAGTTTGTTGGTCAGCAGGTGCGTGTCGAGGATCAGCAGCGCAGGGCGCTCGGCGCGGGCGGCATCTTCCCAGGCCAGTTGACCACGGGCGATGGCCGGGATATCGGCCAGCGTGGTGTCACGCTGATGGTGGTCGATGAAGTGCCGCACGTATTCGCCCACCATCAGCCCGCCAAAGTGCGCTTGCAACTGCGCGGCCAGCCAGCTTTTGCCGCTGGATTCGGGGCCGGCCAATACCACCACCTTCATGCGCGCAACGCCGGGTCAGCGCGCCATTCACGCCAGCCTTGCACGGCGATCAGGGTGAACAGCGCGTAGAGTGCGGCGGTGAGGTAGAGGCCTTTGTAGAGGAACAGCCCGACGAAAATCACATCCACGGCAATCCACAATGGCCAGCACTGCACGCGCTTTTGCGCCATCCACATCTGCGCCACCAGGCTGAAGCCGGTGAGGGCGGCGTCGAGCCAGGGTTGGGCCGCGTCGGTCCAGTGGGCCATGGCGGCGCCGAGCAGCAGGCTGCCGACTGCGCCGATAGCCAGGCTGTTCATGATCGCGGGCCAGCCCAGGCTGGTGACTTGGCGACCTGGCTTGATGTCCCCGGCGCGTCGGGTCCACTGCCACCAGCCGTAGACTTGCAGGGCGGCATAGACCACTTGCAACAGCATGTCGGAATAGAGTTTCACGTCGTAGAACACCCAGGTGTAAAGCAACACCATGACCAGGCCGATGGGCCAGCACCAGGGGTTTTGTTTGACCGTCAGCCAGACAGCGATCACCCCCAGCGCGGCGGCGAACAGTTCAAGCCCGGACATGGCGGTTCCTTGGGAGAGAGGGAGAGGGCGGGGATTGTAACCAATCTTCAAAACGCAGGAAGGCAAATGTGGGAGGGGGCTTGCCCCCGATAACGGTGTATCAGTCAGCATATTTGCAGCTGACCCACCGCTATCGGGGGCAAGCCCCCTCCCACATGTTGAGCCGCGTCAGATCTTGAACTGACGCAGCAGGCCGTCGAGTTGCTCGCTCAACCCGCGCAAGTGCGCGCTGGCCACGCTGGACTGCTCCGCCGCCACCGCGGTGCTGTGGGACAACCCGGCGGCCTGGGTCACGTTCTGGTTGATGTCCTCGACCACGTGGGCCTGTTGCAGGGTCGCGCTGGCGATCGAGGCATTCAGGCCATTGAGGTTGCGCAGGGCCTGGCCGATGGCGGTGAGGCTGGCACCGGCCTGGCCGGCCTGTTCGATGGTCAGTTGCGAAGCGCTGTGGCTGTCGCTGATGACCTTGACCGCCGCTTCCGAGTGACCTTGCAGGCGCTCGATCATGGCCTGGATTTCAGCGGTGGATTTCTGCGTGCGTTGGGCCAGCAGCCGGACTTCGTCTGCCACCACCGCAAACCCGCGCCCTTGCTCACCGGCGCGCGCGGCCTCGATGGCGGCGTTGAGGGCGAGCAGGTTGGTCTGGTCGGCAATGGAGCGGATCACTTCGAGTACGCCACCGATCTGCGTGCTTTCGCTCGACAGGGTGCGAATCACCTCCACGGCCTGGCTGATGGTGGTGGACAGTTGGTCGATCTGCTGCAAGCTGCCGTCGATGTTGACCTGGCCCTGCTCGGCCTGGGCCTGGGCATCGCGCATTTCGCTGGCGGCGTGCTCGGCGTTCTTGGCCACGTCCTGCACGCCGTAGGTGACTTCATTGATCGCGGTGGCCACCAGTTCCATCTGCTGCGATTGTTGCTGGCTGCGGTCATGGGCCTGGCTGGCGTTATTGCCCATCTCCGTGGACGACTGGCCCAGCGCATTGGCGCACATCTGCAACTGGCCGACGACCTGGCGCAGCTTGGCGGTGAAGTTGTTGAAGTGCTGGGACAGTTGGGTGACTTCGTCGCGGCCATGGGTGTCGAGGCTGCGAGTCAGGTCGCTCTCGCCGCTGGCTATATTGGCCATGGCGTTTACGGCCGCCTGCAGCGGGCGCACGATGCTGCGCACAATCAACGAGACCAGCAGGGCCATGACCACGGCGATGCCCAGGCCGATACCCGAGGCTTTCCACACTTGCACGTTGAATTCGGCTTGCACGTCATCCACATACACGCCGGAGCCGATGATCCAGCCCCATGGCTCGAACAGCTGGATATACGAGGTTTTTTTCACCGGTGCTTCAGCCCCCGGCTTCGGCCAGCTGTAATTGATGTTGCCGGCACCCTTGGCCTTGGCCAGGCTCACGAACTCGTTGAATATCGCAAAGCCGTTCGGGTCGCGAATCGACGAGAGGTTCTGACCATCGAGCTTGGGGTTGGCCGGGTGCATGATCATCACCGGCGTCAGGTCGTTGATCCAGAAATACTCATTACGGTTATAGCGCAGGCCGCGCACCGCGCTCAGCGCTTGTTTCTGTGCCGCTTCACGGGTCATGGCGCCGCTGGTTTCGAGGCTGTGATAAAACGTCAGGATTCCACTGGCGGTCTCTACGACGTGCTGGGTCTGCAGGCGCTTGGCTTGATAGAGGTCGCCATGGATCTGCTTGAGCATCAGCAAACCCAGGGTTAACAGCATCAGCACGGCGACTACCAGGATCAACCAAAGACGGCGGCTGATCGACATATTGCGCAAACTGTTCATCGTCCTGTCACTCCGTGCTTTTTATAATTCTCGGCGTTGCATCGACTTTTACGCCTTGTCTGATAGGCTTTCGGCCTGAAATCGAAAAACCTGAGTACTGCCTGATTTTTCACGGAATTTTTGCAGACCGGCGTTGAATATCAACGCCGGGCCTTTAGTGTGCTCATCGTCAGTGAACCATTAAAAAGACTAACGAGGCTTGCCGTAGAGCAAGACCTTTGGGGGAAGTATGGATTTGTGGACCGCCGCACAGGCGTTGATACTCGGCGTGGTAGAAGGGCTGACTGAGTTCCTGCCGATCTCCAGTACCGGCCACCAGATTATCGTCGCCGACTTGCTCGACTTTGGCGGCGAACGCGCCATGGCGTTCAATATCATCATTCAGCTCGGCGCGATTTTGGCGGTGGTCTGGGAGTTTCGGCGCAAGATCCTCGACGTGGTCACCGGCTTGCCGACTCAGCGCAATGCGCAGCGCTTTACCGTCAACCTGCTGATTGCGTTCCTGCCGGCCGTGGTGCTGGGGGTGATTTTCGCCGACCTGATTCACCACTATCTGTTCAACCCGATCACCGTCGCCACTGCATTAGTGTTGGGCGGCATCGTGATGTTGTGGGCGGAGCGTCGCCAGCATGAAGTGCATGCCGAAACTGTCGATGAGATCACCTGGAAGGACGCGCTCAAGGTTGGCTTTGCCCAGTGCCTGGCGATGATTCCGGGCACCTCGCGCTCGGGCTCGACCATCATCGGCGGCCTGCTGTTCGGCCTGTCGCGCAAGACCGCCACCGAGTTTTCGTTCTTCCTGGCCATGCCGACCATGGTCGGTGCGGCGGTGTACTCGGGCTATAAGTACCGCGACCTGTTCCAGCCGGCGGATCTGCCAGTGTTCGCCCTCGGGTTTGTTACCTCGTTCATCTTCGCGATGATTGCGGTCAAGGGCCTGCTCAAGTTCATCGCCAGCCATAGCTATGCGGCATTTGCCTGGTATCGGATTGCATTCGGCTTGCTGATCCTGGCGACCTGGCAGTTCGGCTGGATCGACTGGGCTGCGGCCAAGGCATGATGATTCAGCACCCGCGCCTGAAGTCGCTGATCTTTGCGCTGTTATGCGCGGCGCCGTTAGTGGGCTCGGTATTGGTGTGGCATCGCGGCGAGACCGTGATGCCGCTGGTGGCCTATGGCGTGGTCAGCGTGATCGCGTTTTTGCTGTACTGGAGCGACAAGCGCAAGGCGCGCACCGATGCTCGGCGCATCCCGGAAAACATCCTGCACGCCGTCGAGCTGGCGGGCGGTTGGCCGGGGGCGCTGATTGCCCAGCAGGTGTTCCGGCACAAGACGCGCAAGGTGTCTTATCAGGTGCTGTTCTGGGTGATCGTGCTGTTGCACCAGGTGTTTTGGCTCGACCAGTTGTTCCTCAGCGGCACGCTGTGGTCAGTCTTCTAGCAACAACCCGATCTGCGTGCGCTTGGGCAACTTGCTCACCACCAACTGGTGGGAGCGCTGTAACAGGCCACGCAATTCCTCGGTGCCCAACGGGTAGGGCGTGTTCATGATGATCCACTGCGCGCGTGCCAGGTACGGCGCCGGGTGGATGCCCGGCCGGTCCACATGGCCCAGGAACAGTTCCTTGTCGACCTTGAACGCCAACGAGTCGCCTCGTAGATTCTGCACGGCGAACATCTTGTTGCCGGCAATCGAAAACACCCGCACGCCACCCCATTTGTAGTCCTCCCGCGCGCCGGGCAGGCCCAGGCAGAAGTGCGCGACTTGTTCTTCGGTCATGTTCATAACAGGCGGTCTCCACAGCTATTAAAGCCTTCTTCCAGATAATCGATCCACGCGCGAATCGCCGGTAGCACGCCACGGCGATGTGGGTACACGGCCTGCAACCAGCCCCCCGGCAGCGACCATTGCGGCAGCAGTTGCACCAGTTGGCCGCTGGCCAGCTCTTCTTCGCAGTACATCATCGGCAGCATGGTAAAGCCCAGGCCCTTGAGTGCGCTGGCTTTGCGCACGATGAAATCATCGGTGCCCAGGCGGGCTTCCATCACCAGGTCTTCGGCGTTGCCTTGGGGATCGAGCAGGCGCAGGTGGACCATGCGGTCGGCTTCCAAGGCGCCAAGCACCGGCAATTGCTTGAGGTCGTCGAGACTATCGATCTGTCGGCCACGCGTGAGGTCCGGGCTGGCGACCAGCACCGTCTGGGCCTGGCGCAGGCGCTTGGTGACCAGCAGAGGGTCTTCGTCGCCGAGTTCGCGCACACGCAACGCCACGTCAATGCCCTCGGCCACCAAGTCGACCCGACGGTTGACCAGGGTCATTTCCATCTGGACCAGGGGGTGGGCAGCGAGAAAACCGGCGACTAGCTCCGGCAGGATGTTCTGGGCCAAGCCCACCGGGCAGCTCACCCGCAGCCGCCCACGGGGTTCGCTGGACATGCTGGCGACGGCCTCATCGGCCATTTCCGCTTCCAGCAGCATCGCCTGGCAATGGCGCAGATAACGCTCGCCGACGGCGGTCAGGGTCAGTTGCCGGGTGGTGCGTTGCAGCAGGCGCGCGCCAAGGCGTGCTTCCAGCTCGGCAATGCGCCGCGACAGCCGCGATTTGGGAATCCCCAGCAGGCGACCGGCCGCCGCGAAGCCGCCGGCTTCCACGACTTTGGCGAAATAGTAGAGGTCATTGAGGTCTTGCATGGTCGGCCTATTGTCCTGTCAGTAGGACGAACTATCGCATTTCAACTACCTTATCGGCTATTGGTTTCATGCGTAGGATTAACACCATCTAATCCGCAGCACTGATCCTATTTGGAGCTTCCCCATGAAACTGTTGCATATCGATTCCAGCATCCTCGGCGACAACTCGGCTTCGCGCCAGATCAGTGTCGGCGTGGTCAAGGCCTGGCAAGCGGCCGAGCCGGGTGTGGAAGTGACTTACCGTGACCTGGCCAACGAAGGCATCAACCACTTCTCTGGCGCAACCTTGGCTGCATTGGGCACGCCAGCCGAATTGCGCGACGCCGCGCAGCAGCGCGAAGCCGACCTCAGCGCGTCGACCCTGGCTGAATTCCTCGCCGCCGACGCCGTGGTCCTGGCCGCGCCGATGTACAACTTCACCATCCCGTCCCAGCTCAAAGCCTGGATCGACCGCATTGCCGTGGCCGGCCAGACCTTCCGCTACACCGAAGCCGGGCCGGAAGGCCTTTGTGGCAACAAGAAAGTCATCATCGTCTCCACTTCCGGTGGCCTGCATGTTGGCCAGGCAACGGGCGTGGCCCACGAGGAATACTTGAAAGTGATGCTGGGCTTCCTCGGTATCACCGACATCGAATTCGTCCGCGCCCACGGCCTGGCGTATGGCGATGAGTTCCGTAGCAAGTCCCTGAGCGACGCCAACGTTGTCATCAACGAACAATTGTTCGCCGCCGCGTAAGGCTTGTGTAAATTTCGCTGTTGCTCGGTTTCAATCTGAAGCCGGGCGCCTAAACTCTGTATTCTGCTCGCCTGAACGCGACCGGAGTACGGAGTTTTTTCGTTGGCCCGCTGTCTTTACTTTGGCCCAGGTTATGCACGCATGGGTTTATCACTCGGTGCGAGTACCCAGAACCATGGACATCTTAAATAGACATGCCGGTTATCGCGCAGCAAAGGTGGACATCCTCATGATGCGTCTTTGTGCTGTTTTGGTTCTTTCCCTGCTCGGTAGCCTGGTTTCAGTGCATGCCGCCCCTGCGCCGCACCCGCATTGGAGTGTGGGCTTTCACCGCATGAGTTTTCTCGACCCGCTGGATCTGCAGCCGATGAAGGCCGTCGCGTTCTATCCGTCTACCGACCCTGAGCACACCACCCAGGTGGGTGGGTATCATGTGGCGGCGACGGAAGATTCGAAGATCGCTATCGGCCGTTTCCCGATGCTGATGCTGTCCCATGGCAACACGGGTACGCCGCTGGCCCTGCATGACCTGGCGACCTCCTTGGCGCGCAAGGGTTTTGTGGTGGTGGCGGTGCTGCATCCCGGCGACAACTACAAGGATCACAGCCGCCTGGGCACGGTGAGCAACTTGTATGGGCGGCCGATCCAGATTTCCGAAGCGATCACTGCGACACTGGGCGACCCGATGCTGTCACCGTTCGTCAACGTCGACCAGGTAGGCGTCATCGGCTATTCGGCCGGTGGCGAAACCGCGTTGATCCTGGCGGGTGCCAAGCCCGATTTCGCGCGCCTGCGCCGCTATTGCCAGGAACGTCCGGAAGATCGCGACGCCTGCACCACCAAAGGCGAGCTGGTGGTGGACCGTGATGACCTGCAGCCACAAGCCGATCCACGCATTCACGCGTTGATGTTGATGGCGCCGCTGAGCTTGATGTTCGGCCGCCACACCCTGGCCGACGTCCACGTGCCGGTGCTGCTCTATAGCGGTGATGGCGACAAGCTGGTGGCTGTGGACAAGAACGCCGCCGCTTTGGCGCGCAAGCTGCCCGAGCCGCCGGACTTCAAACTGCTGGCCGGGGCCGGGCATTTCGTGTTCATGGCGCCCTGCGACAGCGCTCAACTGGCGCTGATGCCGGCGATCTGCACCGATGCCGATGGCGTCGACCGCGAAGGCATTCACCGCGATCTGAGCTCCGAAGCCGGGCGCTTTTTCACTCAGACCCTCGGGCGGTCCACCCGTGCCGGCTTGCAAACGGCGGATCAGTAAGCGCGACGCTTGAGCAGCAAGGTCACGCCCAACGCAGTGAGCGACAGCAGCGCCGCGCAGAAGAAGATCCAGCCGTAGCCGAGGTTCAACGCCACCGCGCCCATCAATGGCCCGGCAATCGCCAGGGCCAGGTCGAAAAACACGGCGTATGCACTCAACCCCGCGCCACGGCTGCTGCTGGGCACTTGCTTGATCGCTTCCACGCCCAGCGCCGGGTACACCAGGGACAAACCAAAACCCGTCAGCCCTGCACCGACCAACGCCACGCCGGTAGACGGCGCGAGCCACAACAGCGTCAGGCCCAGGGTCTCGATGACCATGCAGGCAATCGCCGCCCTGAAGCCACCAAAGCGGCTGATGGCTGAGATAAACACCAGGCGCGAAACGATAAAGCACACGCCAAATACCGTCAGGCAATAGGCTGCGCCTTTCCAGCCGCGATTGAGGTAGTACAGGGTGATAAAGGTGGTCAGGGTGCCGTAGCCGATGGACGCCAGGCACAGGCTGGCGCCAAACGGTGCGATACGGCCGAATACCGCCCAGAACGGCAAGCGCTCGCCGCGCACCACCGGCACCGATGGTTTATTGCGGATCAGCACCAGGCCCAACGCCGCTAACACCGACAGGGCGATACCGAGGCTGCTGTAGCCATATTCGGCGACCATCACCACCCCCAGCGGCGCACCAATCGCGATGGCGCCGTAGGACGCGATGCCGTTCCAGGAAATCGAGCGCGCCGTGTGCTCGGCGCCGACCTGGCCCATGCACCAACTGATGGTGCCTACGCCAATCAGGCCCTGGGCCACGCCGAGCAACAAACGACCGACGATCAGGATGCCCAGGCTCAACAGCGGCAGGCTTTGCAGCAGTGTCGCAAGCAACGTCAATATGCCACTGACCAGGATGCCGGCCAGGCCCAGCAGGATCGCGCGTTTGGTGCCCACGGTATCGGACATGCGCCCGGCCATGGGGCGACTGAGCAGGGTGGCCAGGTATTGCGAGCCGATGGTCATCCCGGCCACCACCGCACTGAAGCCCAGTTGCTCATGCACATAGCCCGGGATCACCGCGATCGGTAGGCCGATGCAGAGAAAGGCGATGAAGCTATAGAAGACGATGGAGACGATCTGCAGGGTGATCGACACTGAGCTGGGGGCGGCGGCAGACATGAGCACTCGTTCGCGGGAGGGCGGTGAGGGCATCATCGCAAGGGCTTGGGAGAAAAGGAAGCAGGCTAAGTATTAAACCGGCTGACCCGTACAGATACAAAAAGCCCCATCACAGTGGACGGGGCTTTTTCTTGTCGCTTGGCGCTAACAGCTAATCGCTGTGCTTAAAACACCACGCCTTGGGTGCGCAGGTAATCGTCATAGGTGCCGCTGAAGTCGATCACGCCGCTGGCGCTCAACTCGATGATGCGGGTGGCCAGGGACGATACGAATTCACGGTCGTGGCTGACGAAGATCAGCGTGCCTGGGTAGTTTTCCAGCGCCAGGTTCAGCGCTTCGATGGATTCCATGTCCAAGTGGTTGGTCGGTTCGTCCATGATCAGTACGTTCGGCTTTTGCAGGATCAGCTTGCCGAAGAGCATGCGACCTTGCTCACCACCGGAGATGACCTTGACCGACTTGAGGATATCGTCGTTGGAAAACAGCATGCGGCCCAGGGTGCCGCGGATCACTTGCTCGCCCTGCGTCCACTGGCCCATCCAGTCGAACAGGCTCATGTCGTTTTCGAAGTCGTGGGCGTGGTCCTGGGCGTAGTAGCCCAGCTCGGCCGCGTCGGTCCACTTGATGCTACCGGCATCCGGCGTCAGTTCGTTGACCAGGGTGCGCAGCAGGGTGGTCTTGCCGATACCGTTCGGGCCGATGATCGCCACGCGCTCGCCGGCTTCAACCTGAAAGCTGAAGTCCTTGAACAGCGGCTTGCCGTCGAAGCCTTTGGCCATGCGATCGATGATGACCGCTTGGCGGTGCAGCTTTTTGGTTTGTTCGAAACGGATGAACGGGCTCACACGGCTCGAAGGCTTGACCTCGGCCAGTTGGATCTTGTCGATCGCCTTGGCACGGGAAGTGGCCTGCTTGGCTTTCGAGGCGTTGGCCGAGAAGCGGCTGACGAAGGATTGCAGTTCGGATATCTGCGCCTTTTTCTTGGCGTTGTCCGACAGCAGTTGCTCGCGGGACTGGGTCGCCACGGTCATGTACTCGTCGTAGTTGCCCGGGAACAGGCGCAGCTCGCCGTAGTCCAGGTCAGCCATGTGGGTACACACGCTGTTCAGGAAGTGACGGTCGTGAGAGATGATGATCATCAGGCTGGAGCGCTGGGTCAGGATGTTTTCCAGCCAGCGGATGGTGTTGATGTCCAGGTGGTTGGTCGGTTCGTCGAGCAACAGCACTTCAGGGTCGGAGAACAGCGCCTGGGCCAGCAACACGCGCAGTTTCCAGCCTGGGGAGACTTCGCTCATCGGGCCGAAGTGCTGCTCCAGGGGAATACCCAGGCCCAGCAGCAGTTCACCGGCGCGGGATTCGGCGGTGTAGCCGTCCATCTCGGCGAACTCGGTTTCCAGCTCGGCCACGGCCATGCCATCTTCTTCGCTCATTTCCGGCAGCGAGTAGATGCGATCGCGCTCGGCCTTGACCCTCCACAGCTCTTCGTGGCCCATGATCACGGTGTCGAGCACGGTGAATTCTTCGTAGGCGAACTGGTCCTGGCGCAGTTTACCCAGGCGCACATTCGGCTCCAGCATGACCTGTCCACCGGACGGCTCAAGGTCGCCACCGAGGATTTTCATGAAGGTCGACTTGCCGCAACCGTTGGCACCGATCAAACCATAACGGTTACCGGCGCCGAATTTGACCGAGACATTCTCGAAGAGCGGCTTGGCGCCGAACTGCATGGTGATGTTAGCTGTGGAGATCAATTACTTTACCTATCAATAGCTTAGGGTGCGCTTATTTGAGCTGGGACCAATTTGGGACCAATCTGGAGCGCTTCCAATTCGCTCCAGTCCGAGCTTGAGTTGATCCAACGCGCATAAGTCGAGAGCAGCATCTGCGCACTATGGCCGAGCTGCTGGGAAATGAAGGCGGGGTTCATGCCAGACATAATGCATATTGTCGCATAGGTGTGACGACAGTTGTATGGCGGTTGACGACGGATGTTCAACGCTTTTGGTGTTGGAATCCATTGCTGCGTAGGTCGGCCGTCTGACTCGCGTACTCCGAATGCGTCGACGGCGGGAAAATCAACGGCGTTTCAAGCACCGTCCGAGCAAACATCCGCACGCTTCGCTTATTTGGGGGGAGGGCGCCGTGAGGGTGGGAATGGTGCCTTCGTTCGTACAACCATTGTTTACAGATTCACAAGCAAAAATTACTTATTAATACAGTTCCTGTTCCAGCAAAACTTGATACTGCACAGGCTTAAAGCCCTAGCAGGTTATCCAAAAGGGCAACGTCATTTTGGTAAGACAGGAACCATGTCCATGCATCTCCCTCGCATCCTCATTAGTGTCAGTTTGTCCACTGTGTTGCTTGGACTGATAGGTTGCGCACCTACGGCGATAGTGGGGCCCGCCGCCAATACCGTGCGCGTCACTCATAACGAACCTGGTGCCGAGTGCCAGTTCTTGGGAGATGTTACGGGCAGTCAGGGCGACTTTCTGCTCGGTAGCATCACTGGGAACGCGAACCTGGAGACCGGAGCCCGTAATGATCTGAAAAATAAAGCTGCAGCGATGGGGGGCAATCGGGTTTATCTGCTCACTGAGCGAGCGGGCCAAACCGGTTCGGACAAGCGATTGGAGCAAACCAACGTAACCCTTTCAGGAAACGTTTATCGCTGCTCTTGACGGTGAACCTGATCGGGTGAAACAAACGTGGAATAGGTGCGACGTTCTTGTGGCAGGGACGTCCACCTAAGGCCGCATCGGCACACTATGGCCCAACTGCAGGAACATGAAGATGGGTTAGCGCCAGGACAACAAAACGCCACATTCAAGTAATCAGCGGAGGGGCCGATATACCTGTATCTCATACACTATGATCGGGTGTGTAACATGATTGTTAATATTAACAGCTCATCCTCGGTACCCATGGCACAAGCGGCTAGCATCAGCGACGATAGCACCAAGCCTGCCGCTTCAAGCAGCACGGCCGCTAGCTCCTAAGCGAACGCTAAAACCACAGCGGGCGCCGGTGGGCAGTCTGCCTCGGGCACCCAGCAATCCGATACCGTAAAAGAGCTGAAGAAACAAATTCAGAAGCTACAGAAGCAACTTCAACAGCAGCAGCAAGCTTTGCAGAAGGTACAGTCCAGCAACCAAAGTGCTGAAGCCAAAGCCGCTTCTGCAGCATCGGCGCAATCGCAGATTGCTGCCACTTCGGCTGCGTTGCAGACAGCGACCTCTGCTTTGCTGCAGGCCGTAACCGCTGAAGGTGGCCAAAGCTCCGGATCGGTGATCAACACGACGGCTTGAGGGTAAGCGCAGCACACGTTGCTGAGTCAAGAAAGGCACGCTTATGCGGGAGCAACTTTTTAGTTGCGCTCCTTAGCTGCGTGCGCGTGAAAACGTCCTTCAGGGCGCATTGCCGGCGCGATAAGAGATTCTCTTCGTAAGCGTCCGCATGCCGTAGGCCGTCTGATGGCATGGCGAATGGCGACGCTCGACAGCGTCGCGCTCGGTTGCAGGCATCGAGAGCGAAAATGCTTCAGGCGACACTGGTGTGGCACGCGAAAGCGGGTTTCTCCAACGTCTCCGGCATGGCCAGCCATAACAGCGCCAATGCCAGCGTCGCGACGCAGGCGAGGGTCAGGAAGGCGGCGTTGTAACCGGCCTGTTGCACCACAAAGCCGGCCAGGCTGCTGCTCAGTGCCGCACCCAGGCCAAACACCGTGGACAGTGCGCCCAGGCTGACGTTGAAGCGCCCGGTACCCTGGGTCAGGTCCTTGACGATCACCGGGAACAGCGCGCCGAAAATGCCGGCGCCGATGCCATCGAGCATCTGCACTGCCACCAGCCAATAGGGGTCGCTGGACACGGTATAGAGCACGCCGCGCAGTGGCAGAATCATGAAACCGGCCAGCAGCAACGGCTTGCGCCCCCACACGTCCGCCTTGGCCCCCACCAGCCAGGCCATCGGCACCATCACCAATTGTGCGGCGACGATGCAGGCCGAGGTCAGCGGCGTGGCCATTTGCAGGTCGATCTGTGAAAGCTTCTGACTGACCAGCGGCAGCATTGCCGCATTGGCCAGGTGAAACAGCGCGCAACAGATGGCGAACATCAGCAGCGGGCGGTTAGCCAGTAGCGCCTTCAGCCCGGAAGGCTGCTCATGGTCGCTGTGGTGGGCGGGGTCGAAGCCACGGGCGACTTCATGGTCGATGGCCGCCGCCGATACGCAGCAGACCGCGACGATACTGGCGACCGCCATAAACGCCATCAGGTAAAACACCACCACCGGCCCGAACAGATAAGCCAGCCCGCCCGCCAACAGGGCGGCCACGGCATTGCCGGCGTGGTTGAACGTTTCGTTGCGTCCGGTCCGGCGAGTGAAGGCGCGCGGCCCTGTGATGCCCAGGGAGATCGCCGAAATCGCCGGGGCGAACACGGAAGCGGCGACGGCGCTGGCCGCCTGGGTCAGCGCCACCCAACCGAATGTGCTGACGTAGGGCAGTACCAGGCAACTGGCGGTCACCAGTAACGCGGCAACCGCGATCACTGCACGTTTACGGCGTGTTCGATCGATCAGCGCGCCGGCCGGGCCTTGGGCCAACAGTGCCGCGATGCCTGCCAGGGTCATGACCACGCCGATGCTGGCCGGGTCCCATTTATGTACCGCCAACAAGTAAATCGCCAGGTACGGGCCGAGGCCATCGCGGACATCCGCCAGAAAGAAATTCAGGCTGTCCAGGGACAAGGTGGTACGCAGGTCAGAATGATGGGGCATGGTGATCTTCGAGCGCGGCGTTTAGGGACTGAATATTTGATGGGGTAATGACCTATGGGTCTCGAAATAAGTTCGCCCCTCCGAGGGTTTCATCTGACAGGCAATTGGCTTACTTTCCATAGCTCGCTGTAACTGACTCTCTGGAGATGCAATGGACATGCCCTCAGCCCAGCAGGCGATTGCCAGCAACAAGCACGCCTGGGACGAATCCGCCAGACTGCACAAAGACACGGATACCTGGAGGGCGCTGCTGGACTCGGTCGCCGAACCGGGTTTTTCGTGTCTGGATCCGACCCTAACCGCCTTGCTGCAAGACGTCGGTGTTGCCGGCAAGGATGTGGTGCAACTGTGCTGTAACAATGGGCGCGAAAGTTTGTCGTTATTCGGCCTGGGCGCACGTGCGGTAGTGGGCGTGGATCAATCCAGCGCCTTTCTCCAGCAGGCCCAGGAACTGGCCGTGCGTTCACCCCACAGCCCGGAGTTCATCGAAACCGATATCCACCATCTGCCCGAGCGCCTGCATGCACGCTTCGATATCGCCTTGGTCACCATCGGTGTATTGGGCTGGATGCCGGATGTAGCGCTGTTCATGCGCCAGGTCGCCACAACGCTGAAGCCCGGCGGCACCCTGGTGATGTACGAAACCCACCCGTTCCTGGAAGTGTTCGACCCACTGGCGGCCAATCCGCTGCTGCCGGCCAGTTCGTACTTCCAGCGTGAGCCTTTTGTGCTGCAAGAGTCGATCGTCTATGAAGGGCTGGGCGCTGTCGAGGGGCCGACGTCCTACTGGTTTGTACACACCCTGGGCTGCGTGGTCAGCGCAGCGATTGCGGCGGGGTTGCAGATCGGTCATCTGCAAGAGTACCCGCATTCAAATCGCGAAGAACTCTATGACCAGTACGAGGATCAGGCGGCCCAGTTGCCGCTGTGTTTTACCCTGACGGCGACCAAGCGCCTTCCCTGAAGAGTCTTTCGCGTAAAAAAAAGCCCGCCGGGGGAGGCGGGCTAAGGGATTCACTGGAGTAGGTAGGCTTCACCCTATAGACCGGAAAGTGAAGGCCCTGTGAAAATCCCGTCGCAAGTTCAGATGGGCGCGGGGTTCAGGATCGACGCACAAATGTGCGCATTGTCTGCCCGGGGCCGGTACTGAAAGTACGCGGTCGCGGCATGCCTTCATCCGCTGCGATGAACACGAATTCGTCTCCTTCCAGGCGGTAGCTGGCCTGCAGTGCCTTGCCCGCGTCGTCACCCATGGCATCGATCCAGGTGATGCTTTTGGGAAGGGTGGTGCTGTCCAGGAAGAACCGGCCGGCCAATAGGCGCTCGCCGTCAACGGTGAGCACTTCAAAGCGATCACCCGTAATGGTGGTGAGCGCGCCGGGGGCGCTATGGGCGTCGGCGGGGTTGAGCACGCCGCTGTCTTCGAGCGAGATCTGTTCCCAGGCGCCTTGGAGGGCGTGGTAGTCCGGATCGGAAATGGCTGTCATACAAATTCCTTTTTGTTGAGGTACATAGGCTGAATAGGGCGACCGAATGCTCAGAACAAGCGCGGTATGCACAGGTTCATCTGTAGGATACTTCGTGTTATCAGTCTTTTATCTCGAATTTTCCCTGTACCAGCAGCTATTTAACAAACTTTTGACTACTCTTGTGACAAGAATATTCCTACTTGATGAACGCCCGTGGCAACGATCGCTTTGATGAAGGGAAACAAACTTTAATAGTTTGGAATTTTTCGTCTGGCTAAGTGGTCATATGGCGATTGGTCGGCCTACTCTGTGGGTTTTAGGGCGTTGTTCCTAGGATTGTTTAGGTCTTTGGAGGTGATGGCCGTTTAGTATCATTTTTAAGGTGCTTTCATTTTGAATCGAACTTCCCCGCATACTGCTTCTAGCTCTTCGGATGAAATCGACCTGCTTGAACTGTTTCACTCGATTTGGCAGCAAAAAAAACTGGTAGTGGGGTGTACGGTTCTGGCAGGCGTGCTCGGAGTCGGCTATGCCTTCCTGGCGTCGCGGACATATGAGGTCAGTAGTGTCTTGCGCCCGGCGGCTATCAATGAACTGGATGCGCTGAACCGTTCCGAAGTCTACAAGTTGCCACCTGCTGATGCGTTATCGAAGGTGGGCTCGAAGTTGGACTCTTATGAGGCGCGGCTGGGCTTTTTTAAATCCCATGAGCAATTGTTCACTGCATTCCAGAAACCCGGGCAAAGCCTGGAGCAGAGTTTTGAAGACTTCAACCGCAACTCGGTCAAATTGATTCTGCCGGACCCGAAGAAGGCAGACTCGTTGAGCAGTTATATCCGCCTGGAGTTGCAGTACCCAGCCGATGTGGACGGTGTGGCGATTCTGAACGGCTTTGTCGACTACGCCATTGCGGCGGAGCGCTCACAAGTCGGTGCCGACCTCAAGGTGATCGTCAATAACCGCATGAATGAACTCAAAGGCAAGATTGACGCCGCGCGCGCCAACTACGATACCGATAAAGAATCGAAGATCGCCAAGCTGTTGGAAGATGACCGACTCAAGCGCGCCCAGTTACAAGATGAACTCAGTGCCCTGCGCCTGCAGATGAAAATGGAGCGTAACAACCGCCTGGCGGAATTGTCGGAAGCCATTGCCATCGCCAAGTCCATGGGGATCAAGACACCGACCACGCCATCTTCCATGGCGGATGCGTCGCGCGGCGGCTCGAGCCAGGTGATGCGCACCGAGGTCAACAACCAGAAGATCCCGCTTTACTTCCTCGGCACCGAAGCGCTTGAGGCCGAGCGCGTTGCGCTACAGCAGCGTACCAGTGACGACTTCACCAACCCTCGCGTCGCCGAGATCGGCAAGGAGTTGCAACTGCTGGAGGTCAACCGTGAGGTTGAGGTTCTGCGCAAGCGTGGAAATGAAGATATCTTTCTGCAGGATGTTGAACCGCTTCGTTCCGAAGTTGCGCGCTTGCGCAACCTCAACATCGACATGAGCAGCCTCAAGCTGGTCACCGTCGACCGGCGCGCCCAGGAGCCACTGGCCCCGATCAAACCGAAAAAAGCCTTGGTGATCGCCTTGAGCCTGGTTGCGGGGTTAGTCCTCGGTTTGTTCGTCGCACTGGTCCGCCATTTTGTGCTGACCCGGCGCGAAATTGTGCCTTATTCGCCCTTGGAAGACGGGCGCTTTTCCCGTCGTGAGCGCAAGGATGATCAGCCGCTGCTGTAACGTTTAACGCGAGAGGGCTTGTCCCATGACAAGCCCGCATGTCTCCCTCCAAATACAATCAGTGGACAGCTTTTCACAATTCTTAGTTAACGTTTGGTTACAAATTGTGGCTAAATATTGGCTGATGGCTATGTGCCGGACGGTTAGCCGTCGGTCGTGCCGCCGGTGTTTGAATTGTGATTTCATGTGCTGCTATCCAACCTCGGCCGTTGTGGGCACGCAGGAGCAGCCTGTTTTCTTCTGACTTGTGACCAAATCCATTGAAACTTATCATTGTTGTCCTCTACGTTACCTCCATTGCGTATGTCCACCTGCGTGGCCGGGTGCGGCATAAACTGAGCCGCCAGCTCAGCGATCACTCCACGTTCCTGGCGCCCGTCAACTGTTTTCTCTACCTGTTCTCCAAGCTGCGCAGCCGACCGTATCTCTCGCCCAGCGACTTCCCAGACCTGAGTCCACTGCAGGAGCATTGGGAAGAAATCCGCGAGGAAGCCCGGAATCTGATGCAGGCGGGCGCGATCAAGCGTTCGGACCGATACGACGACGTGGGTTTCAACTCGTTTTTCAAGTCAGGCTGGAAGCGCTTTTACCTGAAATGGTACGGCGACAGCCACCCCTCGGCGATGAAGCTGTGCCCGCGCACCACCGAGTTGCTGCAGAGCATCGGCTCGGTCAAGGCCGCGATGTTCGCGGAGCTGCCACCGGGCTCCAAGCTGGTGCGCCACCGTGACCCTTACGCTGGCTCCTATCGCTACCACCTGGGCCTGGACACCCCCAACGATCCGGGGTGCTACATCAATGTGGATGGCGAGAACTACTCCTGGCGTGATGGCGAGCCGGTGGTGTTCGACGAGACCTATATCCACTACGCGGAAAACGCCACCCAGAAGAATCGCATCATTCTGTTCTGTGACGTCGAGCGGCCGATGAAGTACCGCTGGGCGGCCGCGTTCAACCGCTGGTTCAGCCGCACTGTCGTGGCGGCTGCAGGCTCGCCCAACGACGCAGGCGACAAGACCGGCGGCCTGAACCGTGCGTTTACCCGCTTGTACAAAATCCGCCTGCGCGGCAAGGAACTCAAGAAGCGCAATCGCACGCGCTACTACCTGGAAAAGTGGGCGATCTTCGCGGTGTTTGCGCTGATCTTCATCCTGATCTGAGGCTCGAAGCGGCGCGACTCACTGCGGTGGCGTCGCGCCCAACGTGTCCCACATCTTCTTGCTGAGCTTCTGCCGATTGGCATAACCCGCCCACGGATTCTCCTTCAAACCCTGCAACCGCTGTTGCAGGTTGGCGACCGTCCACTGCTGGGCGCCACGCAATCCCTTCAACTCATCGCGACTGACCGGCACCGACACCGGCAGGCCCGGGCATGGGCCTGGCGTTCCCCACGCAGGTACCGCTGAGCACGCTCTGGGGCTGGGCTTCGGTGATGTCGTAGTCGCTGGCCGGGCGGGCGTGCCGGTCCTTTTCCTTGATCAGCAGCCACTGTTCCTTGTTGCCGCTGCCTTTGAGGTGGGTGCGTACCAGGGCCCAGTCGCCTGAGAGTTTTTCGCCGACGAGGGTGAACTCCAGTTTGCCGGCGGCGTAGGTGGTGTGTGGATCGTCGTGGGGTTGCCAAATGCCGCGGTCCCAGACGATCACATCGCCAGCGCCGTATTGGCCGGCCGGAATGCGGCCTTCGAAACTGCCGTAGCTCAAGGGGTGGTCTTCGACCTGCACCGCGAGGCGTTTCTGGCTAGGGTCGAGGCTGGGACCCTTGGGCACGGCCCAGCTCTTGAGTACGCCATCGAGTTCCAGGCGAAAATCGTAGTGCAGATTGCGCGCGTCGTGCTTCTGGACCACGAACGTCAGCGCAGGCTTGCGCGCCTCGCTGGATTCCAGGTCTTCGATCTTGCCTGCTTTGGCCTTCTTCATAACCAGAACCATGATGTTGTCTTGAGTAAAGGCTGTGTTCCGTTGACTCGCAGGGCTCGGCGAAAGTTTCGGCGGGCGGATATCCAGACAGAACCTGTTACACCTGATGAGAAACTATTTAGTTACCAAAGCCGAACCCAAAGCGTAGCGTGGTATCGAAAGCACGTATTCCTCGCCCTAAGAGGCTTTGTCATGATCACCCGTGTGCGACATCTTGCAGCGTTGGCAATAGGCCTGGCACTCGCAGCCGGCGTTCAGGCGCAAAACCTGCCCGGCAACAGCAACTCGAACAATAGTCCGATCCACCGCGCCAATCCCAACAGTATGCAGGGCACCCAGCCCAATGCGCCGGCGGTTCGCGGCATCCAGACCGGGCCGACCACGCGCACGCCGACCCTGGAAAACGGCGGCATCGGCAATCGCTATCCGCAACGCGAGGCTGCTCCCAGCCGCCCCGCGACCGAAACCAAAGCCCCCGCGGTTGACGCCAACGGCAATCGCCGGCCTTGAGTGCCGGTAAGGACCCCGCCTTATGTTTCTACGCCAAACCATGCTCGCCGCATGTTGCGCAAGCACCTTATTGTCGCTGACGACGGTGTATGCCGCCGAGGCCCAGCAATTTCCCAGTGAACAAGGCAGCATCAGCGCCACGCCGATCGCCAAAGGCCTGGATCACCCGTGGGCTGTGGCGTTTTTGCCGGACAAACAAGGCTTTCTCGTCACCGAGCGTCCCGGCCATCTGCGGGTCGTCAGCCCGGACGGCAAGTTGTCTGCGCCGCTGACCGGTGTGCCGCAGGTCTGGGCCAAGGGCCAGGGTGGATTGCTCGATGTGGCGCTGTCGCCAGACTTCAAGCAGGACCGCCTGGTGTACCTGTCGTATGCCGAAGGTGGCGGTCAGGGCGGCACGGCTGGCACCGCAGTTGGCCGCGGGCGGTTGGCGGATGACCTGAGCGGTTTGCGCGACTTCAAGGTGATCCTGCGCCAGGAGCCCAAGCTCTCCACCGGCAATCACTTCGGCTCGCGCCTGGCCTTTGACCGTGACGGCTATCTGTTTGTCAGCCTGGGTGAAAACAACGACCGGCCCACCGCCCAGGACCTGGACAAGCTGCAAGGCAAGGTGGTGCGGATCTACCCGGACGGCCGCGTGCCGGATGACAACCCCTTTGTCGGCCAACCGGGCGTGCGCCCCGAAATCTGGTCCTACGGCCAGCGCAACCCACAGGGCCTGGCGCTGAACCCGTGGAGCGGTACGCTCTGGGAAAACGAGCACGGGCCGCGTGGCGGCGATGAAATCAACATCATCGAGCGCGGCAAGAACTACGGCTGGCCCTTGGCGACCCACGGTATCAATTATTCGCTGACGTCGATCCCCGAGGCCAAGGGCAAAGCGGTGGAAGGCACCGTGGCGCCACACCACGTGTGGGAGAAATCCCCGGCTATCAGTGGCATGGCGTTCTACGATGCAGACCGCTTCAAGGCGTGGCAGCACAATCTGTTCATTGGCGCACTGGCCAGCCAGGAGCTGATTCGCCTGCAGTTCGATGGCGACAAGGCGATCCATGAAGAACGCTTGCTGGGCGGCTTGAATGCGCGGATTCGCGACGTGCGGCAGGGGCCGGATGGCTTTTTGTATGTGTTGACCGATGAGGATGATGGGGTGTTGTATCGAGTGGGCCTGAATCAGGACTGAAAACTTCGGTAACCCCACGTGGAAGCAGGCCGGCCGGCTCCCACATTTGCCCGCCCCTGGCTATAAGCCCAGCTCCGACAGCCCCGGATGATCATCCGGGCGCCGCCCCAGCGGCCAGTGGAACTTGCGCTCGCTGGCCTTGATTGGCATGTCGTTAATGCAGGCAAAGCGGTTGGCCATCAAGCCGTGCTCGTCGAACTCCCAGTTTTCATTGCCATAGGAACGGAACCAGTTGCCGGAGTCGTCGTGCCATTCGTAGGCATAGCGCACCGCGATGCGGTTATCGCTGAACGCCCACAATTCCTTGATCAACCGGTAATCCAACTCCTTGGCCCATTTGCGGCTGAGGAAGTCTTTGGCTTGTTCACGGCTGTAGGCAAATTCGGCGCGGTTACGCCACTTCGTGTCCAGGGTATAAGCCAGGGACACCCGATGCGGGTCGCGGGAGTTCCAGCCGTCTTCGGCCAGGCGGACTTTTTCGATGGCCGACTCGCGGGTAAACGGCGGCAGGGGCGGGCGTGTTTCTGCAGGGGATGACATTGGGCAGCTCCTTAAAACAATAAGGGTTGATCGAAAGTGCGAGGCCTGCGGGTTTAAAGTCCCAATACCGTTCGTGCGATGCATTGCGCCGTATCCGCCGCGGTTGCGTCGCCCGTCACCAGGGCCACGGTAATCGCGCCATCGATCAGGATCAGCAGTTGCGCGGCCTGCTGTTGCGGGTCGGGCGTGCCATGGGCTTGACACAGTTCGAGCAGGTACTCGAAGAGTTTGTGTTTATGCGCCTTCGCCAGCAGGCGTACCGGGGCTTGCGGGTCGCCGGTTTCGCCGCTGGTATTGATGAACGCGCAGCCGCGAAAGTCGGCCGAACCGAACCAGGCCTTGAGCGCGCTGAACAGTGCGAGCAGGCGCTCGCCGCTGTCGTCACAGCGTTCCACCTCGGTGCGCAGCCAGTGCATCCAGCGCGCGTCGCGACGTTGCAGGGCAGCGATCACCAGTTCGTCCTTATTGGCGAAATAGCGGTAGATGCTTTTTCTGGAAACACCGGCGGTTTTCACCAGGAAGTCCATGCCGGTGGCGGCGATGCCATGGCGATAGATCAACTTCTCGGTAACGTCGAGAATGATGTCGCGGGTTTCGTTGTGATTTATATCGTTCATGCCGAGAACAGTAGAACGATCGTTCTACTTGGTCAATCGGTATTTTACATGCCGCGCAACGAGACCTGAGCACCCCCATGGTGTAAGCTCTGGACCTCTTCGGATTCGACCCATTGCGAGCCTTATGCCGTCGTTCTTCAAACGTTCCCTGTTGCCCAAACTGCGCGGTTTCCCACTCTCCACCGAGGCGATTGAGGTGCTGTCCGGCGCCGCTGAGTTTCGCCGTTGCCTGCTGGAGAAAATTCCCCAGGCCACCCGGCGTATCTACATCGTCGCGCTGTACTTGCAGCAGGACGAGGCAGGGCAGGAGATCTACGACGCCTTGCACGCGGCCAAGGCGGCACGCCCGGAGCTGGACATCGTGGTGGTGGTCGATTGGCTGCGCGCTCAGCGCGGGTTGATCGGCGCCGGTAAACAGCCGGGCAACAGCGCCTGGTACCAGGCCATGACCCAAAGCCATGCCACTGAGGTGCCGGTGTACGGCGTGCCGGTGCAGACCCGCGAACTGTTCGGCGTATTGCACCTCAAGGGCTTTGTGATCGATGACAGCGTGTTGTACAGCGGCGCCAGCCTGAACAACGTGTATTTGCACAAGTTCGACAAGTACCGCTTCGACCGTTACCACCTGATCCACAGCGCACCGCTGGCGGATTCGATGCAACACCTGGTGGAGCACGGGCTGATAGCGTCCAAGGCCGTACATCGCCTCGACTTGCCCAACCCGCCGACCACCCGCAGCCTGCGCAATGATATCGGCGACCTGCGCAGTCGCCTCAAGCACGCCGCCTACGACACCACGACCGGCCAGTTGCCCAACGGCCACCTGTCGGTCAGCCCCTTGCTCGGTGTCGGTAAGAACAATCCCTTGAGCCGGGTGATCCTCGAACTGATCGCCAGCGCCCAACATCAACTGACCATTTGCACGCCGTACTTCAACCTGCCGCTGCCGGTGACCCGGGAAATCAACCGCGCCCTGGCGCGCGGGGTGAAGATCGACATCATTGTCGGCGACAAGACGGCCAACGACTTCTACATCCCGCCCAGCGAGCCGTTCAAAGTGATCGCGGCCCTGCCGTACCTGTACGAAATCAGCCTGCGCCGCTTCGCCAAGCGCCATCAGCGGATGATCGACAGCGGCCAGTTGAACCTGCATCTGTGGCATGACGGCGACAACACCTACCACCTCAAAGGCATGTGGGTCGACCAGCGTTATACCTTGCTGACCGGCAACAACCTCAACCCGCGCGCGTTCCGCCTTGACCTGGAAAACGCCTTGTTGATCGATGACCCCAAGAGCGAGTGGCTGGAGCCCAGGCGCACGGAGCTGGCGCAGATTTTCCAGCACACCACGCGCATCGACGGTTATCAGCAGTTGCAGACCCTGGTGGATTACCCGCAAGCGGTCGGCAAATTCCTGCGTCGCGTCAGCCGGGTGCGGATTGAGCGGTTGCTGTATCGCATTCTGTAACACGGGGATCGCGCAACGAACTCTCTTGCTGCCTTCAAAGCCTTGAGAGTTCGCCTACACGCAACTGTGACCCAGGCGGGTATGTTTTCTCTCGACAGTTCTTAAGGACAAGAACTCTTGCCATTCACTGGTAGAGAGGAAGTAGAAATGTCACCCGTCTCCCCAATCCTTCATGCCCATACCTCAATTGCGCCGCCGCTGACTGTTGCGCCAGCGCCGATTGGCGGCCCTGTCCCCGAGACTGTTGTGCGCACCCGGCGCGCGGCGGTGCCCGATCTACCGGCCAGTACGGTCCCACAATGGACCTTGCCGCCGGCGCCGGTAACGTCGGCGGATGCCGATCGTCAGTTACACACCGCGTTGATTACCTCGGCCTTGCGTCAGTTGCCGGACTCGACAGTTCCGATTCCCCATGGCGCCACGATTTATGCAGGTTTCGATGCCCTGCGCAGTGCCTTCAATACTGCCGAAATGCGGGCCTGGATCACCAGCAAAGGGCTGACCCTTGATACCGTCGTGGTGAAACCTGACTCGATCAGTGGTTGGGTCGTCGATAACGGCGTAGCGACACAAAAGACCTTCACGCTGAGCGACACGTCCGGCTGGTGGCAGGTCAGCGCCAGGTTGCGCGCTGCCGCTGCCGCCTTGGATGTAACCGGCAATGGGCTCGCGTATGTGCATCCAGAGAGCGAAGGCTTGTCGCGCAACGCGGTCTTGCACGGGTACGGCGTCACCCCGCCGAACACTGCCGATGAACTGGGGGCGGTGCGCCAGGCGCTTTCGACAGCGGACTGGTCAGCCTTGTCGGCGCAGGTAAAAGGGCGTCTGGAACAACGCACCCTGACCGCCAGAAAAGCCATCGACGTCATGGACGAGCGCGCGCATCTGGCGGGCAGCTTGAGTGAACGCGTGCGTCACCTATCCGATGAGGACGAGGTGCTGCTGTCCGGCGTGCAAACGCCGATCAGCCACACCTCGTCGCTGGCGATTGACGGCGCCGACAAGGCAGCGGTCAGCGAGGTGCTGGCGTCCCATGGGTTGCCGGTGCCGAAGACGGCGGGGGACGTGCGCAATATCCTGCGCTGGCTCGACGCTGCGCTGCCGCCGGCGCCGGCCCTTGGCGATTACGCGCCATTGATCCCGCGCCAGTGGGCTCCTGGGGCATTGTCCGACGCCGATAAGCGTTTCGTGGCTGAGTTGAGCGATGACGACACCCCTGGCAATAAGCCCGCGCTGAACCTGTTGCGTGTCCTGGATATCCGCGGGGTGCTTGCGCTCAACACCGCCGGCACCTTGCGTGCCGACGCCGATCGCTTCCTTGACGAGGTCCTGAGCAGCCCCGTGGTGTTGAACTGGGGCAGGGCCGTGGCGCGTAACCGAGATTTCCAGGGCGCGTCCGGCTCCGATCAACTCTCGACGCTCGAAGCCAAGCAGTGGGTACTGGCGGCCATCATGCTGCAAATCGATCCCGACGCCCCGGGGCGCCCCGGGACGGTTGCCGGTTATGACATCTATCAACCTGCCAACAATGGCCGGACGCTTGCCTCGGTACGCACCGATATCGAAACGCACCTGTGGAAAAAAACCGCGCTGGACCCCAAGGTTGCGCCCCTGTTAGCTCACCTGTTTGTGGCCGCTGCCGCCCCCGAGTTTCTGATTCGGGATGTTCCATCCACGCTGCGCATGGGCTCCGCAGAATGGGCGGACTTGCGCCTGGGGGTGACCTTTGCCGAGCGTCAAGGCGGCACCGGGAGCTCGCGCGCGATGAGTTACCAGGAGGTCATGGCGCTTGCCCGGTTGGATCCGCGCAATGCGGACGAGGCGGCAGTATTGGATAACCACGGTGTCGATGTATTGCTCGACTGGGGCCTGATGCAGGGGATCTACGCCAAGACGGCAGACGGTCGCTATACACCGCAGCACTACCAGCAAGCCCGCGAAGCCTTTCAGGCCCAGCGCGAGCAACTCCTGCAAGCCCTGATGACGTTCAAGGCACCGCTGCCGACACGCCGGGATCAGGCGACTGCAAATTTGCAGAAGGTTTTCCCGGCGCTCAGCGGCCCACAGTTGCAAGCGTTGAAGGTCCACATTGCGGACCCGGACGAGCGCCGTAACATGAAGGTGTCGGAACCCAAAACCCGTTCGCTGATCGAGACCTATATGACAGGCGATCTGGTCAGAGACCGCTGGATGTTGCTGGAGGCTGACACGCCTGGCGTCGCTGGCGGCGCAAGAACGCCCTTTTCAAACGCACGCCCCAGCCGCGCCGAACAAGCCGCCATCGTAAAAAACGTGCGCGCCTTGAATGCCAAGATCAACCGCTTGCCGAGTCTGCCGGGGCAAGTGGCGAGTGAAGTCGACACCTACCTGGGGAAGCTCAAGCAAGGGTTGGGCACCACCACCAAAAGGATGCTTGCGAACTTGCCCCTGGCTGATCGCCAGGCCCTGGAATATGGCACCGTCGAGCTGTTTGCCCTGCGCGAACACGTCGACGGGGTGCCCACGCTGGACCAGACATCTGCGCAAGTCGAAGAGCGCCGAGGGCGCAAAGGCACGCTGATCCGCTGTGACTACAACGGGGTGATCAGCTACTTTGAAGTGTTCCCGGCCAAGATGCTGATCGTTAAGCGCGAGGATTTGCCCGACCAACTGACGCTGGGTGGCACCCTCCAAGAGACGCAGCGAACCTACGGGCGTTGGGCGCCCTCGACGGTTCGGTTGCAAAATGGCGCAGTGGAACCGTTCGATTTCACCGCCTACACCACCGACGCCTTGCCCCGGTCGGGCGTGTCGTCCCCCGGTATCATTATCGAGCGGTTGGGCGACACTTTGCCGGCCGCCCCTGTGTCCGCGGATGGCAGCGTCCAGGCGGCGGTCCCCAACAGCTTTGCGTCGCCGCGCAGCCAAGCGATTGTCGACCGGATCATGCAGGGCAATTTCATTCACCACCGCGACAGTGTGCTCAAGTATGCCCAGGGCCAATTGCCCCTTGAGCAACAGCGGGAAGTGTCGCAACGCAACGACAGCATTTTGCTCAGTATGATTCCGTTTGTCGGGGCCATCGTGGACCTGGCCAAGGGCAATATCATCGAGGGCACGCGGGGGTTGTTGATCGATACTGTCGGCGCGTTTCTAGGCGGCGCAGGGGCCTCGGTGCGCGCGTTGGTCAAATCCACAAAGGCGGTTGCGCCCTTTGGTGCCAAGGCTTTTCGCGTGGTGGAAAAGGGGGTGACCGTGGTCAGCGCGTTTTTGAATCCGATCGATGGCGCTGCCGATCTGCTGGTCAATGGTGCAAAAGGTGTGCTCGCCTTGCCCCATGTGTTGAGCCGCGTGCCGAATGTCTCGGCGTTCGCGAACATGCTTGTGGCGCAGGAAAAGCTCCGCGCCTTCTTTGGCGTGCGAGCGGCGTTGGATCGTTCCACGGCGACCCCGAATGGCTCGCCGCAGTCCACAGCTCATCAAGGGCACAATCATGGCGTGCCGGTTCGAGCGGTGCAGGCGGGCGAGCATTGGTACGCGGTCAATCCGCAGAACGGCTTGGCGGTCGGTACACCGCTGGACGGGTACCGACGGTTGGGCGAGGCCTCAATGGCTTAATTCAGGCCGAGTTTGCCGCGCAGGGTCGACAGGTCTTCGGCCAGGGTATTGACCGGGCCCACCAGGGCTTTACGGTCGTTTTCCTTGACCTTGTCATAGGTCTGGAAGCCGCCATCCGGGGTCTTGTACTTGGCCAGGATCGTGTCCACGCTGGCGAAGTTCTTGTCGACTTTGGCCAGGAAGGCCTTGTCCTGTTTCTCGATCTGGCCGCGGAACAGATCGACGATTTTCTTCGCGCCGTCGATGTTGCCCTGGAAGTCATACAGGTCGGTGTGGCTGTAGCGGTCTTCCTCGCCGGAGATCTTGGTGGCGGCGACTTCTTCGAGCAGGGCTGCGGCACCGCCCACGACTTTTTCTGGCGGGAAGGTCAGGCCGGCGACCCGGGTCTGCAGGTCTTTGACGTCCTTATTCAGGCCGTCGGCCAGGGCGCCGAGGCCTTGGGTGGTGTTCTCGGCGAACAGGCTGTACTCGATGCGGTGAAAACCGGTGAAGTCATCGGCCTTCACGCCTTTTTCGTGGTCGTCGACACGCGAATCGATAGAGGCATCGAGGTCGCTGAACAGCTCGGCGATCGGCTCGATGGCCTCATAATGTACGCGGGTTGGCGCATACAGCCGCTTGGCGGTGGCCAGGTCGCCTTTTTTCACCGCGTCGGTGAACGCCTGGGTCTGGGTCGCCAGCTCGGCGATTTGTTCGGTGACGTAGATCTTGTAGTCCGACACCGGGCCTACCAGGTCCAGCGGCGCCGTGGCGGCGAAGGCAGCCAGGGGCGAGAGGGTGATTAACAACGACAGCGCGAGAGTCGACTTCTTCATGGGACGGTTTCCGCTTTAAGTGTTGGCAGGAGGTTGAACGTGCGTTGCAGCAAGTAGCGTGCGCCCGATGAAATCCTTCGGTCCCGTCGCACCCGGCAAGGTGAAGAAATACCCGCCGCCGACTGGCTTGAGGTACTCCTCCAGGGGCTCGCCGTTGAGCCGGGTTTGTACGCTGATAAAACCTTTCTCCAGGTCAGCCTGGTAGCAGATAAACAGCAGCCCCATGTCCAATTGACCGTTTTTGTTGACGCCGTTGGAGTAGTTGAACGGCCGGCGCAGGATCAGGTTGGCTTGGGTCTGCGGGGTGCGCGGGTTGGCCAGGCGGATATGGGCATCGAGCTTGGTCAGCTTGCCTTGCGGGTCTGTGCTGTAATCGGGGACTTGGGCTTCGTGCTGGCAGACGAACAGGGTGGTGAGGATGATCCAGTAGCCCTGGGAGGCGTGGATCGCATGCAGCGTGCCATAGCCGATGGTCAACGCGAGGGCCAGGCGTAAGGCGTGGCGGAACAGCAGCGAGGT
>NZ_JAKNRV010000229.1:0-8578 GCF_023072625.1 Pseudomonas emilianonis | reverse complement strand
AGGTGCCTTTGCCATCGGCAAGGCCTGGGGCGCGATTGCCCTGGGCAAAGGCTCACGCTTGCTCGCGTTGGATGCGCAGCAGCGCCCGGCATTTATCGCGGCGTTGAACAGCCTGGGGCAAGGCAGCGTGGTGCCGGCGCCGGGCGGGGTGTTGATTCGGGATCAGGAAGGGTTGGTGCTGGGGGCGATCGGGATCAGCGGGGATACGTCGGATATTGATGAGCAGTGCGCGATTACGGCGATTGAGGGGGTGGGGTTGTGGGCGGATGCGGGGGTGTCAGCCTGATTATTGGATGATTGCCAGGGCCTCATCGGGAGCAAGCTCCCTCCCACCTTTAACTGTGTTTACACATTTCTATTTGTGAATACCGTCAAATGTGGGAGGGAGCTTGCTCCCGATTGGCACAGGCACCTCGGTGTCTCAATCCGGCTCACAGCCTTTAAGCACCAACCGAATAATCGTCTGCGCCGCCGCCTCGTAATCCGCCTCATCCAATTTGGCCTTGCCGGTCACCGCCGAAATCTGCCAATCAAAATCCGCATACGTCTGGGTCGCCGCCCAGATGCTGAACATCAAATGATTGGGCTCTATCGCAGCGATCAGCCCGCGATCGACCCAGTGCTGGATACAGTCGATATTGTGCTTGGCCTGGGCGTTGAGTTGCTCGACCTGCTCGGCGCTCAGGTGCGGGGCGCCGTGCATGATTTCGCTGGCGAACACTTTGGAGGCGAAAGGCAGGTCGCGGGAGATGCGGATTTTCGAGCGGATGTAGTTGCTCAGCACCACCGCCGGCTCGCCCTCCCGGTTGAACGGCGTGGAGGCCGCCAGGATCGGCTCGATAATGCTCTCGAGCACTTCGCGGTAGAGGTTGTCCTTGGACTTGAAGTAGTAGTAGACGTTGGGCTTGGGCAGCCCGGCCTTGGCGGCGATGTCGCTGGTTTTGGTCGCGGCGAAGCCCTTGTCGGCAAACTCCTCGCTTGCCGCCCGCAGGATCTTTTCTTTATTGCGCTCGCGAATGCTGCTCATAAACCAGAGGGTTCCTTGCCATGACAGGCGGTTGCGCATGGTAGCACCGGCCATCCGCGAGCCTCAACAATGTGCCCGCAACGCCCATGGCCGCGTTATGCTCGCGCCATCTCACCCTTGATGGAAGCCTGATTCATGGCAGGAAGCAGCTTGTTGGTTTTGATCGACGATATCGCCGCAGTACTCGATGACGTTGCACTGATGACAAAGATGGCCGCCAAGAAAACCGCCGGCGTGCTCGGCGATGACCTGGCGCTCAATGCCCAGCAAGTCTCCGGGGTGCGTGCCGAGCGGGAAATCCCGGTGGTGTGGGCGGTGGCCAAGGGGTCGTTTCTCAACAAGCTGATCCTGGTGCCGACGGCGTTGTTGATCAGTGCGTTTGCGCCCTGGGCGGTGACGCCGTTGTTGATGCTCGGCGGCGCCTACTTGTGTTTCGAGGGCTTTGAGAAGCTCGCTCACACGTTTCTGCATAGCAAAGCCGAAGACCAGGCCGAACACGCCCAGTTGGTCGCCGCCGTGGTGGACCCGGCGACCGATCTGGTGGCGTTCGAAAAGGACAAGATCAAAGGCGCGATCCGCACGGACTTCATCCTCTCGGCCGAAATCATCGCCATCACGCTGGGCACCGTTGCCGATGCGCCGTTGACGCAGCAGGTGATCGTGCTATCGGGCATTGCCATTGTGATGACCATCGGCGTCTACGGCTTGGTGGCCGGCATCGTCAAGCTCGATGACCTGGGCCTGTGGCTGACCCAGAAGCCTGCGCAGATGGCGCGCAGTATCGGTGGCGCGATCTTGCGCGCGGCACCGTACATGATGAAAAGCCTGTCGGTGATCGGTACAGCGGCGATGTTCATGGTCGGCGGCGGCATCCTCACCCATGGCGTGCCGGTGGTGCATCACTGGGTCGAGGCGGTCAGCCAGAGCACCGGTGGCCTGGCGTGGTTGATGCCGACCTTGCTCAACGCGGTGGCCGGCATTATTGCCGGGGCGCTGGTGTTGGCACTGGTCACTGTAGCGGGCAAAACCGGGCGCGCCGTGCGCGGTTGATTGGGCACTCAGGGTTTTGCCTACAAAAAGCTCAGAAATGGACCATCTGTAAAAAATAGATTATTTGTGCAAGTTGGCGTAGTGTCCGCTTGGTCAGTGACTGAGCCTGCGTCAATTACCCGTATCCCTTCAGGTTAATCAGGCCTCAGGCACTACCCAGAATAAAAATAATTCGGTAGGTGCCTTCATGAAACACGTCAAACAGACGCTCTATGCCGTAACGATCACCCTCGGGCTGCTATCGGTGGCCCACGCGCAACCGCTGCGTTTCGCCACGGAGGGCGCCTATCCGCCGTTCAACTACGTGGACTCGAATAACCAACTGCGTGGTTTTGACGTCGATATGGCGAACGCGCTGTGCGCCAGGCTGAGCGTCGAATGCTCGATCGTGGCCCAGGACTGGGAAGGCATCATCCCGGGCCTGCTCGCGAAAAAGTACGACGCAATCATCGCCTCGATGGCCATCACCGAAGAGCGCCAGCAGACCGTCAGCTTCACCCAGCCCTACAACCGCACGCGCATGGTCCTGGCAGTGCCCAGGGGCAGCGACATTCAGGACACTGCACCGGCCACGCTGGCCGGCAAGACGGTCGGCGCTCAATCGTCCTCGACCCAGGGCATCTACAACCAGGATGTCTATGGCGCCAATGGCGCTCGGGTCAAGTTGTATGTCGGGCAGGACGAGGCCAACAGTGACCTGCTCAATGGTCGCCTGGATGCGGTGGTCAACGACAGCGCGCCGATGCAGGAGTGGTTGAAGAGCACCGACCCGCAGTGTTGCCGGGTGCTGGCCATTCCCGGTACGCAAAGCGACGCCGGTATTGCCGTGCGCAAGGCCGATGAAGCGTTGCGCGCCAGGCTGAACCAGGCTATCGCGGATGTGATCGCCGACGGCACGTATCGACAGCTCAAGTTGGCCCATGGCCTTGAGGATGATTAAGCGCGGGAGTGTCTTCCATGTTCGAGTCATTGGGGTTGTTGTCGTTGGGCGCGGGCGGTTGGGGCGGCGCGCTGCTGGCGGGCGCTGGGGTCACGATGGCGCTGGCATTGGCGTGTGTGCCGCTGGGGTTGCCATTGGGCTTGTTGGTGGCGTTGTGCAGCAAATCGCCAAACGCAACGGTGAGGGCGATGGCGGCACTGTTCTCCACCTGTTTTCGTGGCCTGCCGGAGTTGCTGACGTTATTGATCGTGTATTACGGCATCCAGATCGCGCTGCAGAAATTCCAGGCGTATTGGGGCGGTTCGGCCGAGTTTTCCATCAACGCGTTTGTGGCGGCGGTGATCGCGTTCAGCCTGGTGCTGGCGGCCTTTTCCAGCGAGGTGTGGCTGGGTGCGCTGAAGACCGTGGCACGCGGTCAGTATGAAGGCGCCCATGCACTGGGCTTGAGTCGCAGGCAGACGTTTTTCAAGGTGGTGCTGCCGCAGGTGATGAGCGTTGCCTTGCCGGGGCTGTCGAACAACTGGTTGAGCTTGCTCAAGGACACGGCGTTGGTGTCGACCATTTCCCTGGTGGACTTGATGCGCCAGACCAGCCTGGCGGTGAATGCCACCAAGGAACCGATGCTGTTTTATCTGGCGGCGTGTTGCCTGTACCTGCTGCTGTCATCGATCTCGGGGTTTTGCATCGCGCAGCTTGAAAAACACTACGGCCAGGGTCGGGAGCGTGCCTCATGACGGCGGGCGAGCGCTTTGCCGAGTGGCTCGGGCTTGAATTGTTTCAGCGCTATGGGGCGCAGTTGCTCGAGGGTTTGTTGCTTACCCTGCAATTGGTGGCGCTATCGAGCAGCGTCGGTATGGTGCTCGGCTTGCTATTGGCGTTGGGCAGGACTTCGCGCTGGCGTTCGTTGCAGTACGCGTGCAGGGCCTATGTCTACTTTTTCAGGGGCTCTCCACTGCTGGCGCAACTGTTCCTGATTTATTACGGCTTGGGTTCCTTCCACGGTTTCTGGCGTGACCTTGGCCTGTGGGGGGGGGGTCGGCGACCCATGGTTTTGCGCTTTGCTGGCGTTCACCTTGAATACGGCAGCCTACCAGGCCGAGATCTTTCGCGGCGGATTGCTCTCTGTGCCGCGTGCCCACTATGAAGCTGCGACGGCGTTGGGGTTGAACCGCACCACCACGTTTTTCAAGGTGACCTTGCCGCAGGTGCTCATCGTGACGGTGGGGCCGCTGGGCAATGAACTGATTTTGATCATCAAGGCCAGCGCCATTGTGTCGCTGGTGACCTTGCTGGACTTGATGGGCGTGGCCAAGCTGGCGTTTTCACGCACTTTTGATTTCCAGGTGTATGTGTGGGTGGCGCTGGTTTACCTGCTGGTGGTCGAGTGTGTCCGGCGTGGGGTGAAGCGTCTTGATCGTCGACTTACCCAGCATCTGCGGCCAACTGACGAATGATAGAAGAGGGCGGGCACATGGGGTCATTAATGGAGTTAAAACGGTTGATCTGCCCACCTGCGCCGGTGGTGATCGATGTCGAAGGGCTGAGCAAATGGTATGGCGCGTATCAGGTGTTGCACGGCATCGACCTGCGGGTGGTGCAGGGCGAACGAATTGTGCTGTGCGGTACCTCGGGCTCCGGCAAGTCCACGTTGATCCGTTGCCTCAATCGTCTGGAACCTGCGCAGCAGGGCCGAATCCAGGTGCTGGGCGCCGACTTGAGCGCTTCGCCGACGCTCTGCCGCGCGGCTTTGCGTGAGGTCGGCATGGTGTTTCAGGGCTTCAACCTGTTTCCTCACCTGACCGTCTTGCAAAACTGTGTGCTGGCGCCGATGTCCGTGCGCGGCATGCCCCGCGACAGTGCACAGGAGCAGGCCATGGCGCTGCTGAAAAAAGTCGGGATTGATCAACACTGGAAAAAATACCCGTCGCAACTGTCGGGCGGCCAGCAGCAACGGGTCGCGATTGCCAGGGCATTGTGCATGGCCCCAAAAATCATGCTGTTCGATGAGCCGACGTCAGCGCTGGACCCGGAGGCCGTCGGCGAGGTGCTGGACGTGATGGTCATGCTCGCCGAAAGCGGCATGACCTTGCTCTGCGTCACTCACGAAATGGGCTTTGCCCGGCAAGTGGCCGGGCGTGTGCTGTTTCTCGATGGCGGGCGGATCATCGAAGACCAGCCGCCGGAGGCGTTTTTCACTGCGCCGCGAACGCCACGTGCCCAAGCGTTTCTGGCGCAGGTGCTGGGGTAGGCGTCAGGTATTGAGCAGGCAAAAAAAAGCCATTCGACCGCGTCGAATGGCTTTTTTACAGCGCGGATCGGTTACTCGGCAATCTGCAACTTGCGCGATTCCGTATAGATGTAGCGCACTTTTTCGTACTCGAATGGCGAGTTCATCTGACCGTAGCGGAAGCTGGTCTGGTAGCGCTTGTCGACCACGCGCAGGGCCCAGATTTCCGGATGGTTGGAGCTGACTTCGGAGACGTTCAAGAAGTTGATCTGCGATTCGGCGCTGTAGTCGACCACCAGGCCGGTGGTATCGCGCAGGTTCGACGGGCCCAGGATCGGCAACACCAGGTAGGCGCCGCCAGGCACGCCGTAGAAGCCCAGGGTCTGGCCGAAGTCTTCGCTTTGGCGCGGCAGGCCCATGGAGGTGGCCGGGTCCCAAAGGCCGGCGACGCCGAGGGTGGTGTTGACCAGCAGGCGCCCGGTGGTTTCCAGGGAACGGTGGCCCTTGAGTTGCAGCAGGCTGTTCAACAGGTTGGGCACATCGCCCAGGTTGTTGAAGAAATTGCTCACGCCGGTACGCAGGAAGCTTGGCGTGACGTAGCGGTAACCGTCGACCACCGGCAGAAACACCCATTGGTCGAAGCGGTAGTTGAAGTGGTACACGCGGCGGTTCCACGACTCCAACGGGTCATACACGTTGAGGGCGGTCAGCGACGAGCGTTCGAATTCGCGCTGGTCCAGGCCAGGGTTGAACTTGAGCTTGCTCAGCGGCTCCTTGAAACCGTCGGCACCTACTACGGTGGGCGCGTGAGCCTTGCTGTTGTCGGCATTTGCCACGCTTGCGCACATCAGGGCGGCAAGCAGCAGAAGATATTTAGCCACGGAAAAACTCCAGCATGGCGTCGGCGTTGACGCGGTAATTGAGGTTGCCGCAGTGGCCGCCCAGCGGGTAGACGGTCAAGCGATCGCCGAAGGTTTGACGCAGGAAGCCGAGGTCGCCCGGGCCGAGGATCACGTCGTCGGCGTTGTGCATGACGGCGATTTTCGGGCTGGCGTGCAGGTAGTCCTTGAGGGCATACAGGCTGACCTGATCGACCAGTTGCAACAGGCTGCCGCCATCGGAACGGGCGCGCCACATCGGGATGACCTGTTCGGTGAGGTAGCAATCGAAGTCACATTGCAGCGCGCGCTTGAGGAACGGCGTGAGGCTGGTGCCTTCGGTGATCGGGTACTTCGGTGGGATGATCAGGCCTCGGCGGTTGATCAGGTCCGAGGTGAACGCGATGTCGGCCGACGAAAAGCGGAACGTGGTGCCGATCAGCATGGCCATCTGTTCGTTGGTCAGGTGTTGCTTGGAGTTCTGGAAGTCGTAGAGCAAGGCGTCGTTAAGGTCGATGTAGCCCTTTTGCTGGAAGTAACGGGTCAGCTTGTTCAACACCAGTTCATAAAAGGTTGTGGTGTTGTTGATGCCCTTGACCTCGGTCTGCACCAGTCTGTCGAGGTTGGTGATCGAGGTGTACAGGTTGACCGGCGGGTTGAGCAGCAGCACTTTCTTGAAGTTGAAGCTGCGGCGGGTTTCGTCGAGCTTGCTGACAAAGGCCGCATCCAGCGCGCCGAGGCTGTAGCCGGTGAGGTAAAAGTCAGTGACCGGCAGCGAGGCGTTCTGCGCGCGCACCGCCTGCATCACGCGGTATATGTCTTCTGCGTCTTCCTGGGTGATGCCCGGGGTGGCGAAGCGCGAGGCGGCACTCATGAAGTCGAAGCTGGTCGGCGACGACAATTGCACCACGTGGTAGCCGGCCTGGTAGTACAGTTTTTTCAGGTATTCGTTGATGTTGCTGTCAAACCGCGCACCGGTGCCCGCGATCAGGAAGATCAGCGGCGCGGCGCGGTCTTGCTTGGCGATGCGATAGGTGAGTTTCTTCACCGCCCAGAAGTTGTCGGGCAGGCTGAATTCGCGCTCGGGGCGCATGTTCAGGGTGTAGTCCGACTGGTTGATTTCGTCGTTGGTCGGCAAGCTGGGCCGAAGGTCAGGCGGCGTGGTGGCAATGGTCGCTTCGAACGGGTTGGTCAAAGGGAAGCCATAGCTGGCCTGGTCGATGTCGACGGCCAGTGCTGACGCACTCAAAAAAAGGCTGCCCAGCAAGGCAGCGCAGCGCAAGGAACGGAGCATGACTTAATCCCTAAGAGGAAACGTGCTGAATGAAGTTCGCAGGCTATGACCACCGCGTTGCCACCGAAGTGCCAGCCTTCGGCACGAAAAATCGGAAAAAAACGTCGGAATCGGGGTGATAGTTGCCAGAAGATACACTTTGCGACGCATTGATGAACACTTATCTGCGTACACATCTTGCTAACGGCCGCCGGGGGATTAAGCTGAGCGCCGTTTTTGCCTATCGGAGTGCTCCATGTCCCGCCGCTTCCCGCTGATCCTGCTGCTTATTGCCCTACCGTTATGGCTGGCCGCCAGTTATGCCGCGCGTTACGGCTTTATGGAGGATGGCCGGTGGGTCGGTATTTGCGCGGATGAGGCCAGCCGCTGGGAATGCCAGGTGCGTTCGAACCTCGGTTTGATGATTCACTTCAAGATGATGGGCTGGGCTGCGCTGATGACGTCGGTGCTGGCGTTTTTCGTGCCGGGGCGCGCGGGCTGGGGCTTGGCGGTGCTGGGGCTGGTGTTCGGGTTGCCGGCACTGGCGTTGTACAACACCACGTTTGCGGTGTTTGCGGTGGTGATTGCGGGGTTGCGGTTGGTCCGCAAGCCTCGGGGCGCCTGATAGGGCCAATCGGGGGCGGTGCGACGATTCGACTTGCCCCCGATGGCGCTCTTAAGCCTTGCGCATCCGCAAGCACCGCCACAAAGCCACAACCATCAACCCGCTGACCAGCGCCCAACCCCACGCCTGCTGGTTCAGCAGACCTTCGCGGAACAGCTGAGGCGCAATGCCGGCACCGATGATAAAGGTCAGCAGGGCGATTTCCCGACGTGGCCCGGTCACGGGGCGAACCAGATAGACCAAGGCGGGCAGTACCAGCGCCGCACTTGGGAAGCTGCGATAACGTGGGTCAAACACCAGCGCCAGCATCATGACCGCACCCGCGAACCCGGCGATTGCCACCACCCAGCCTGCGCGCTGCTCCAGCCAGTTGAATGCTCGTTCGCGCCAACCCTCGCGGTCGCTCAAGGCCAGGGCTGCGTGTGCCAGTACCAACAGGTTCAACGCGACCAGCAGCCCCGCCCACACCCATTCATCATTGAAGCGTGCAGTTACGCGGGTCAGTTCGGCCCAGGTGCCGATGGAGCAGGCGGCGACCGCCCCGAGCAGCGGTAGCAG
>NZ_JAKNRV010000228.1:0-8618 GCF_023072625.1 Pseudomonas emilianonis | reverse complement strand
TGGCCGCGTGGGCGCGTCGCGCGGTCGGCGCCCTTGAAGGCCATGCTCAGGATCAGCGTGCCCACGGCCCAGGCCAGCAGGTAGCGCACCACCGGAAAACCGTACCAGAGCATGCTCATCACGGTTTTCGGGTCTTCCTTCACGTATTGGAAGACCAGGCCGTTGAGGCGCTGGTGGAATTCGCGGTAGAAGTCCATCTCCATCAGGCCCAGGAACAGCGCGATGCTGGAGGCCAGGGTCAGCCAGAAACGGAAGAACCCCCGCGCGGCCATGGCCCTCACGCTGAACAATGCCAGCAGCAAGGGGATCACCAGGTACACCACCAGGCGAATGTCCAGGCGCAGGCCGTTGGCGAACGCTTCCAGGAAGGTCGAGGCCGGTGTGTCGAGGATCATCTCGCGGTTGTACGCCAGCAGCGCCAGGCGCAGCAGGGAGAACATCACCATCATGACCAGTGCGCAAAGCAGCGTGTATGCCAGATGGGATTTGACGGTCGGTTGCAGCAGGCGATTAGAAGCTCGCTGCTGATTCAGGGCGTCCGGGTTTGCCATGTCGTTTCAGGACCCATTGGAAGTTTAAGTTGCGAAAGAGTGCAGTGGCGTCCGACCCTCGCCCAGGCTGGCTGGGGTAGGCGGTAAACGCGGTGGCGCAAATGGTGCCCGATCACTGCCGGCAACGCTATTAATTACTGAACGCGTGCCGCAATCCTGCCGCTGACGGCGCTTGAGATAGAGCCGTCGCAGGGAGAAAAAGCCGGCGAATTGTCTTGGATGAGATGTGAAAATTTCGTACAACGAATATTTCGACACACAATATTAAGGCATTCGCTGAAACCACTGTGGGAGGGGGCTTACCCCCGATAGCGGTGGTTCAGCCACTGTTGTAACGACTGATACACCGCTATCGGGGGCAAGCCCCCTCCCACATTTTCCGTGCCCGCTTCAGCTTGAGTGAAGCTGGAGCTCAAAACCGCATGTTGCCCCGCGGCCCGGCGATCGCCCAGATGATCAGGCCCAGTACCGGCAGCAGCAGGATCAACAGAATCCACAGCACCTTGGCACCGGTGCTTGCGCCACTTTTGAACACATTGATGATCGCCCAGATATCCAGCGCGAGGATGATCAGCCCGACCAGACCGTTGAAAGTGGAACCCATGGTGTCGCTCCTAAGTGAGGGCATGCCCTTGTAGGATAGCCAGCCCTGGCAGGGGGTTCCGTTTTATTTCAGACGTGGACCGCGACCCGCAGCGCTTCCAGGGACGGTTCGCCCTTGATGCCAACTTCGGCGCACAGTTCCAGCACGCGCGGCAGGTCGTTGCCGTACACCAGCACGGCCTGGATCTCGTCATCCAGTGGCTGGCTGAAGTTCAGCAACACATAACCACCGTCTTCCGGGCTGAGCGCACTCATCTGGATCTGGATACGATTGAGCGCGGTGAGGGCTTCGGTCTTGGCCAGTTGCTTGGGCTTGAGGTTAAACGCCACGCCGGGACCGAACGATGCAACGATCTGCGCAAACAGGTCGCCATAGGTGTCGGCCTGGAATAGCACGGTGTCCGGCAGGCTGCCGACCACCACCCACTCGCCCAACGGAATCGAGAACGTATCGTCGTAGTTGATGTCCGGGTTTGCCGCCAGAAACGCCACAGGGTCGGCGTAGGCCTGCGCCGCTTCTTCGGCGATGCGTGCCACCTCGTCGTCGCCCATGACGCCGGCGCTGATTTTACGGATGAGTTCGACGAGGGCGTTTTTCATGAAAGGGTCCTGTGGCGGGCGGGTTTTTGAGGGCGCGTAGCCTACACCAGTTTCTGCAACTGCGCCGCCGTATCCACCGCGCCCATGGTCTGTGCCGCTGCCAGTGCCGTGGCGCCCTGGGCGTCGATCGCCTTGGGGTTGGCGCCCTGGCTGAGCAGGTAGTCGAGCATTTCGACGCGGTTGAACATCGCCGCCATCATCAACGCGGTGCGCCCGTCCGAGGATGAAGCGTCAACCGGCGCGCCGCCTTCGATCAGCGCCTTGACCACGGGCAAATGGCCCTTGAACGCCGCACCGGCCATCGGCAGTTGATGCTTGTCATTGGCGATCTGCGGGTCAGCCTTGAATTCCAGCAGCACTTTTACCGCGTCGGCGTGGCCGTGATAAGCGGCCAGCATCAGCAAGGTGTCGCCATTGTGGTTACGCAGGTTGGCTGGCAAGCCCTTGGCCAGCAGCGCGGCCATCAGGGCGGCATCGCCTCTGCGCGCGACGTCGAAGACCTGCTCGGCAAATTCGGCGGCTTCGTCGTCAGTCATTTGTTTGGCGTGGTCCGACATGTGGGGGCTCCTTGTCTGGTAAGGCTTGGGGTACTGAAGAGTAGGCGCCCAGTGTCGCGAGGGAGTTCCCCACTGTCATGGTTTTTTTGTCGAAAGCGGCCATAGGCAGAATCAATAGCGGAAGTGACCGCCCTGGATCTGCGCGAGCAACTGGCCGGTGACAGGCACGTAACTGTCCGAACCGGGCAACCAGGCGTACACCGGGTCGTTGCCCGCCTTTTCCGGGTCGAACGCTTCCTCCTTGAGCCGCACTTTCTGGTACTTGAACGTGCCCGTCGTCTCCATCTTCATCTTGATCCGCAGGAACAGCGGCACCGCATAGTGCGGCAACTGGCCATGGGCGAATTGCAACAACTCGCGCATATCCAGGGCGGCCAGGGATTCGCTGGGGGTGATGGCGACCATGCCGGCGCGGCCATTGGTGTTTTCGATCTCGACACCGTAGGCCACCACTTCGGCGATCTGCGGGTGTTGCAGCAGGATGTTCTCAACCTCGGTGGTGGAGACGTTTTCACCTTTCCAGCGATAGGTATCCCCCAGGCGATCGACAAATTGCGCATGGCCAAAACCGATGCTGCGCAGCAGATCGCCGGTGTTGAAGTAACGGTCGCCCTTTTCGAACACGTCGGTCAGCACCACCTTGCGGTTCTTTTCCGGGTCGGTGTAGCCGTCGAACGGCGCCTTTTCATCGATCTTGGCCAGCAACAGGCCCTGCCCGCCCGTGGGCACCTTGCGCATGAAGCCATCGGCGCCACGCATTGGCTCACCGCTGTCGTGGGCGTAGTCCACCAGCGCCCAGTGCTGCAGGCAGAAGCCGATGGTGTTGTCGAAATTCAACACATTGGTGAAGCCGATATTGCCGTCACTCGCGGCATACAGCTCACAGATATGCTCGACGCCAAAGCGTTGCTTGAACTGCGCCCACACGCCGGGCCGCAGGCCATTGCCGACCATCTTGGTCACGCGGTTGTCACGATCCTGGACGTTGGCGGGTTGGTCGAGCAGGTAACGGCACAGCTCACCGACATAACCCAGGGTGGTGGCGTTGAACTTGCGCACATCGTCCCAGAACTGGCTGGCGCTGAATTTGCGGCGAATCGCAAACCCCGACGCGCCGACAATCGCCGAGCCCCAGCACACGCAAAGGCCAGTGGCGTGATACAGCGGCAAGGTGCAATACAGGACGTCGGCGGGGCCCATGTCGAGGGCGATGCTGCCGAAGCTGACGGCGGTTTTGGTCCAGCGGCCATGTTTCATGATGCCGGCCTTGGGCAAGCCGGTGGTGCCGGAGGTGTAGATATAGAAGCACGGGTCGTTGAAAAAGATCTGCCGGGAGCTGGCCAGGTTGTCCACCGCGCACTCGGCGCTGGCGGCCATCAGGTCGACATAGCCAGCAGGCACGGCGCTGCTGTGTTGATCCGCGACAAACCAGGTGCGGTCCGTCTCGATCGCCACTTGCTCGCGCACCGCCGTGTAGGCCGCCACCAATTCCGCCCCCACCACAATCGCCACCGGGTTGACCAGATTCAGGCTGTGAACCAGCGCCGCCTGGGTTTGCGCGGTATTGAGCATGGCGCAGATGCCGCCCAGCTTGGCCACGGCCAGCACGTTGAGCAGCAATTCGGGGCGATTTTCAATAAACAACGCCACTACATCGCCCTTGCGGATGCCCTGGCTGTGCAAGTGGTGGGCGATGCGGTTCGCACGCTGATTGGCGTCGCGGTAACTAAGCACGCTGTCGCCATACAACAACGCAGCACCGTCAGGGTTGCGCAAGGCTGCTTGCTCGAAATGCCAGCCCAGGCCACAAGGCTGCGCGGGGTCGGTGACATTGGCGGCACGCATGCCGCGGACCACCCGAGGCAAGGCCCGGACGATGGCGGGCACCTTACGCAGCAGCATGCTCCAGGTAATCATGTCGTTTTGCGGAGGGTTCATGGAGGAACGTCCTTTTTCTTATTCTTCGTGGAGGCCAGAAGCTCCGGCACTTTTGTAGGCAGCGAGCCACATGCTCACGGGAAAATACGCCAGCCGTTCTTAGGCTGTACACGCGGGATTTGAAATGTTTTGTATCCCGGGCCGGCAACCGGCAAACAGGGAATTTAGCGACACATCCACAGTCCTTATGAGTAACGATGCGTCCGCCTGGCCGGATCGAATAGCGCAAAATGCAGGATGCATGATGGCCACTCATGCAAATTGCACGAAATCAAAAATCGCTATTTTTTACAACTCATTGATTTTTAAAGACTTATTGTAAAGCAGTGAGGTGGCACAATCACTGCACCTATCACTCCATGCTTGCCAACTTGAGCCAACGGAGCTGATAGACATGAGCCTGATCCAAGATAAATTCGCCTCAGTATTCTCCCAATACGACGTCACCACTCAGCCACGCCCGGACGGCGGTATCCTGCTGACCCTGCGCAACAGCGAAGGTAAGCAGGTCAAGCGTTCGATCTCCTACCAGCAGTTGCACACGGCCGATCAACTCACCTGGGTGATCAGCGCCATTCGCCGCGACCTGGCCGAACAAGCCAGCGACCTGCCGCAGATTTCGATGCTGCAAAGCCAGAACCGCTTTGCCCTGCCGACTTACCACTCGGCATAAGCCACCCATAAAAAAGGGCCGCGACGCCATTAAGCGTCGCGGCCCTTTTTTATGAACTCAACACAGGCCCAAGCGGGCCGCTTCATTCATCGCTTGTACACGATTGTTGACGTGTAACTTGCCGTAGATGTTACGTAGGTGGAATTTCACCGCGGCTTGGGACGTTTCACGAATCCGGCTGATTTCCCAGATGGTCTTGCCTTCGGAGGCCCAGCGCAAGATCTCCAATTCGGTCGGGGTCAGGGGCTTGCCGGACAGGGCCAAGCGTTTTCTGACATCGGTGGGCACGCTCAACGGCGCGCCTGACGCTTCTGGATCACTCATCGCTTTCTCTCCTTCTTATTGGCTGATGCTTATCGCCTTTCGGATTCCTCCTATTGACAGGCGATATAAACATTGAGACCGGGGAGAGTTACATAATGCAGAGCGTTAGAGCGTAAGGCCGGTGATAAACAGCCAGGCCTTACAGATAAATAAGCCACTTCCCACAACAAATTCCAACTTGCCGGGGTTGAACCTTCAAGTCGATTAAGACTAGTCATCCATCCCCGGAAAACCGGCAGCGATATCGTCCCCGCTGAACTCAGGCACCCCGCCGCTTGCCGTATGGGACAGGCGCAACATCACAAAATGTGGGTTCTCGCCCATATCGAACCAATGAGGCATGCCGGCCGGGATCACCAGCAGGTCATTTTTCTCACAGCGCACGCCGTACACATAGTCGCCAATGTGCAAGGCAAACAGGCCTTGGCCGGCGATGAAAAAGCGCACGTCATCTTCGCTGCAACGGCGCTCGGCGAGGAACTGATCGCGCAATGCGGCCTTCTGCGCAGGATCGCCGGGGACACGCAGCACGTCGACGCAGGCATAGCCGAGGGCGTCGATCTGCGGCCGGTACGCTGCGATCATGGCGGCGTCGTTCGCGCCTTTTTCAATGATGCCGGGCTGCCAGCGCTCGAATCGCACGCCGTGCTCGGCCAGGGTCGACACGACATCCTCGAAGTGGGTCAGGACTTTGTTCGGGGTATCCGGTGTGGAGACGTGGTAAACAGCTACATAACTCATAGGACAGTTCCTTGGTTCTGCTCGTGCAATCGAAAGCCGATGATAAGGGCGGCGGCCAGGGCCGCAACGCTGGCGATACTGAAGGTCAGGGCCGGCCCCAACAGGTTCCAGCTGTAACCGGAATACAACGCACCCAGCGCGCCGCCGGTGCCGGCCAAGGCCGCGTATAACGCCTGGCCCTGGCCTTGTTGGCGGGGGCCGAAGCTGCGTTGCACAAAGGCAATCGCCGCCGCATGAAAGCTGCCGAAGGTGGCCGCGTGCATCACCTGCGCCAACAGCAGCACCCAGAAAAACTCAGCGAACGCGCCCAGCAACAACCAGCGCAGCGCCGCCAACAGGAAACTCGCCATTAACACCCGGCGCAGCGAAAAGCGCGTGAGGATGCGGCTCATGCCCAGGAACATCAACACTTCCGCCACCACCCCAAGGGCCCACAGCATGCCGATCACGCCACGGCTGTAGCCCAAGTGTTCCAGGTGCAGGGTGAGAAAGGTGTAATACGGGCCATGGCTCATTTGCATCAACGCCACGCAGGCATAAAACGCCAGGACGCCGGGGCTGCGCAACTGCTTGAGGAAGCCCTCGCCGGCCAGGCGCGGGCCATGGTTCGCGGGCTGCGCATTCGGCACCCACAGGCTGGCAGCGATGATCCCGGCCATGATCACCACGACCACTACCGGGTAAATATCCAGGCTCAGCCAGTCGAACAGGCGCCCCATGATCACCACCGTGAGGATGAACCCGATGGAGCCCCACAGGCGGATCTGGCTATAGCGCGAGGTCTGCTGGTGCAGGTGGGCCAGGGTGATCACTTCAAACTGCGGCAGCACCGCATGCCAGAAGAACGCATGCAGGGCCATGACCAGGGCCAGCCAGGCGTAGGTCTTGCTGACGAAAATCAGCGCAAAACTCACCAGGGTACACACCGCGCCAAAGCGCACGATGGCCAGGCGCCGGCCGGTGTAGTCGCCCAGCCAGCCCCACAGATTGGGGGCCACGCAGCGCATCAGCATGGGGATGGCCACCAGCTCGCCGATACGCGCGCTGGAGAACCCCAGGTGATCGAAGTACAGCGCCAGGAATGGCGCCGTCGCCCCCAGCAGGGCGAAGTAGAAGAGGTAGAAGCTGGAGAGTCGCCAGTACGGGAGGGCTGGCGTCATGCAAGGGGCCGCTTCGCGGCCCCACGCGAGCAAGCTCGCTCGCCACACACCGTCACAGCTGGCCCAGCACCGGGGTACTCACGCGCACATCGGCGTTTTGCCCACGGTTGCGCAGCAGGTGATCCATCAACACGATGGCCATCATCGCTTCGGCGATCGGCGTGGCGCGGATGCCGACGCAGGGGTCGTGGCGGCCCTTGGTGATCACGTCCACCGGGTTGCCGTACACATCGATCGAACGGCCCGGAGTGGTGATGCTCGACGTGGCCTTGAGCGCCAGGTGCGCAACGATCGGCTGACCGGAGGAAATACCGCCGAGGATGCCGCCCGCATTGTTGCTGAGGAAGCCCTGCGGGGTCAGTTCATCGCGATGCTCGGTGCCGCGCTGGGACACGCAGGCGAACCCGGCGCCGATTTCCACGCCTTTCACGGCATTGATGCTCATCAGCGCGTGGGCCAGTTCAGCGTCCAGGCGGTCGAAGATCGGCTCGCCGAGGCCCGGTTTCACGCCCTCGGCGACCACGGTGATTTTCGCCCCGACCGAATCCTGGTCGCGGCGCAACTGGTCCATATAGGCTTCCAGCTCAGGCACTTTGTCCGGGTCCGGGCTGAAAAAGGCGTTGTCGTCGACGCTGTCCCAGGTCTTGAACGGGATTTCGATCGGGCCCAACTGGCTCATGTAGCCACGGATAACGATGCCCTGGGTCGCCAGGTATTTCTTGGCGATGGCACCGGCGGCCACGCGCATCGCGGTTTCGCGGGCCGAGCTGCGGCCGCCGCCACGGTAGTCGCGTTCGCCGTATTTGTGGTGGTAGGTGTAGTCGGCGTGGGCCGGGCGGAACAGGTCCTTGATCGCCGAGTAGTCCTTGGACTTCTGGTCGGTGTTGCGGATCAGCAGGCCGATGGCACAGCCGGTGGTGCGACCTTCGAACACGCCGGAGAGGATCTCGACTTCATCGGGTTCCTGGCGCTGCGTGGTGTGGCGGCTGGTGCCGGGCTTGCGGCGGTCGAGGTCACGCTGCAGGTCTTCCAGGGACAGCTCGAGGCCGGGCGGGCAGCCGTCGACAATGGCGACCAACGCCGGGCCATGGCTTTCGCCCGCGGTGGTGACAGTGAACAGCTTGCCGAAGGTATTGCCGGACATGCAGGGCGCTCCGTGAAATCAGTTGTAATCACTCAGCAGTGATAACCAAGCTCGCCAGTATACGCGGGCCAACCGACTAGTTCATCCTCGAAACCTTACCGGTAGACGTTGGTCGAACCGGCACCTCCTCAATGATGGCGCGATGATGTTTCGAGTTTTGCTGTTTACCCTCACCCTGTTGACTGCCGTAGCCCATGCCGCGTCCCCCGTGGTGTTGCAACGCCCCATCAGCCTCGACACCGGCAGCGGCGAGCTGTTCGGCTCGCTGCTGCTGCCGCAGTCCGACAAACCGGTGCCGGTGGTGCTGATCATTGCCGGCTCCGGCCC
>NZ_JAKNRV010000227.1:0-8622 GCF_023072625.1 Pseudomonas emilianonis | reverse complement strand
CGTTGGGCAGCAGTTGCGAGGTCGCGTTACCGCCGCCAGTGACCTTTGCCGCACCGCCCGTGATCTGCGCCGAACCGTTGCTGGCCGGCGTGCGTATCGCCATCGCCCGTGACGACTCCCTCGAAGCCCTGGACAAAATCTGGGAAGAGGAAGCGGTGGACTTTATGCAGGCCGAACAACAGGACCGTTGCAGCTCGATGCCCAGCGCACCGGGTAAAGCCCGCGAAGAAAGCGCGGTGCCGTTGCACTGGGTGGATTTTCAGCAAGAAGGGCAGGCCGCAGTGCCAGCCGCGGAGGTGGGTAATGTCTAAGTGGAATTTGCTGGTTTTCGGGGTGTACCCCTATGTCGCCCTGGCGATCTGCCTGCTGGGCAGTTGGGCGCGGTTCGACCTGTCGCAGTACACCTGGAAGGCCGGCTCCAGCCAGATGCTCAACAACCGTGGCATGCGCGTGGCGAGCAACTTCTTCCACATCGGCGTGCTGTTCGTGCTGGCCGGGCACTTCGTTGGCCTGCTGACCCCGGCGTCGGTCTATCACCATGTGATCAGCACTGAAAACAAACAGTTGCTGGCGATGGTCTCCGGCGGCGTCTTCGGCCTGCTGTGCCTGGTGGGCTTGCTGATGCTGGTCAAGCGCCGCCTGAGCGACCCGCGTGTACGTGCCACATCGAGCCCGTCGGACATCCTGATCCTGCTGGTGCTGCTCGCGCAGTTGGTGCTTGGCTTGCTGACCATCGTCGCCTCCACCGGGCATATGGACGGTTCGGTGATGGTGATGCTCGCCGACTGGGCGCAGAACGTGGTGCTGTTGCGGCCGGTGGACGCGGCGGCTTCGATCGAGCCGGTCAGCCTGATCTACAAGGCGCATGTGGCGCTGGGCTTGACCCTGTTCGTACTGTTCCCGTTTACCCGCTTGGTGCATATGGTCAGCGCGCCGATCTGGTACCTGGGGCGTCGTTATCAAATCGTGCGGCAGAAGTATTGAGGAGAACGTCATGACAACTGGATGCGGATGTGGTGGCGGTAAAGGCGGCAGCGGTGGTTGCGGCTCGTCGGTCAAAGAACCGGTGGTGGCCGAGGTTGCGGCCCCGGCGCTGTTCGAGGAACTCAAGGCACCTGAGCTGATCGCCAGCAGTGAACAGGAATGGCCGATCATCAGCGTCAACGGCGTGCCCGTCACGCCGGAGGCCATGGCCCTGGAGTTGCAATATCACCCGGCCGAAAGCCGCGAGGAGGCGGTGTATTTGGCCGCCCGTGCGCTGGTGATCCGCGAGCTGTTGCAGCAGCGGATCGCCGAGCTGGGCCTGGCGGTGGAGATCGCTGCCGGCGAGAACGAAGAAGAAGCCGCCACGCGCTTGCTGCTGGAGCGTGAGGTCAAGGTGCCCGAGTGCGACGAGGCCACCTGTGTGCGTTACTTCGAGAACAATCGCGGGCGCTTTCACAGCGCGCCGTTGCTGGCGGTGCGGCACATTCTGCTCGAATGCGCGCCGGACGACGCCGAGGCGCGCCATCTGGCGCACACCCAGGCAGAAGTGCTACTGGCGAACCTGAAAGACCAGCCCGGCCACTTTGCCGAGCTGGCCCTGCAGTATTCGGCGTGCCCGTCCAAGGCCCAGGGCGGTTCGTTGGGCCAGGTGAGCAAGGGCCAGACCGTGCCCGAGCTGGAGCGTCAGCTGTTCACCCTGGCGCCGGGCTTGGCCAGCAAGCCGCTGGAAAGCCGTTACGGCTGGCATGTGATCAATGTCGATCAGCGCATCGAAGGCCAACCGCTGCCGTATGAAGCGGTGGCGGTGGCGATCCGCACCCAGTTGCAGCAAGGGGTGTGGCAAAAGGCATTGGTGCAGTACCTGCAAACCCTGATCGGCGCGGCGGACATTCGTGGCATCGCGCTGCAGGGCGCCGACTCGCCGCTGGTGCAGTGACATGAGCCTGGTGGATGGGGTAGGCCGTTCGATCGATTACCTGCGCTTGTCGGTGACCGACCGTTGTGATTTTCGTTGTGTGTACTGCATGGCGAAAAACATGACGTTCCTGCCGCGCCAGCAGGTGCTGACCCTGGAAGAGCTGGAACGCCTGGCCGCGCTGTTCGTCGGCCAGGGCGTGCGCAAGATCCGCCTGACCGGCGGCGAGCCGTTGATTCGTCCGGGCATTGTCGGGTTGTGCCGCAACATCGCGGCGCTGCCGGGCTTGCGCGAACTGGTGATGACCAGCAACGGCTCGCAGTTGGCACGCCTCGCGCAGCCGCTGGTGGACGCCGGGGTTAAACGCATGAACATCAGCCTCGACAGCCTGGATCCGCAGCGCTTTCGCGCGATCACCCGCAACGGTGATCTGCGCCAGGTGCTGGACGGTATCGAGGCGGCGCGAGAGGCCGGGTTCGAGCGGGTCAAGCTCAATTGCGTGGTGATGAAAGGGCGCAACTTCGATGAAGTGCCTGCGCTGGTGCAGTACGCGATCGACCAAGGCATCGACATCAGCTTTATCGAGGAAATGCCCCTGGGCGACGTGGGCCGTTCACGCGGCGAGACGTTCTGTGCCAGTGATGAAGTGCGCAGCGTGATCGCGCGTCACCATGCCGTGCTCGACAGCACCGAAAACAGCGGCGGCCCGGCGCGCTATGTGCGCCTGGCACGGCATCCGGGGACGCGCATCGGCTTTATCTCACCCAACTCCCATAACTTCTGCGGCAGTTGCAACCGCGTGCGCATGACCGTCGAAGGGCAGTTGCTGCTGTGCCTGGGGCAGGACAACGCGGTGGACTTCCGCGCTTTGCTGCGGCGTTATCCGTTGGACGATGGGCCGTTGATCGAGGCCTTGCACAAGGGGTTGAGGGGCAAGCCGCTGCGCCATGATTTCACCGGGGCAGGCGAGGTGCAGGTGGTGCGCTTCATGAATATGAGCGGCGGTTGACTGTGGGAGGGGCGGTGCGACGATTCGACTTGCTACCGATAGCGGTGTGTCAGTCAATACATGCATGACTGATACACCGCTATCGGGAGCAAGCCCCCTCCCACATTTTGATCTTCGTTCAGACTTGACCTTGATCAATGGCAGCCGAAACGCCTAGCCGTAATATCACTGCATATTGTGTTTTAAAGATTTATTAAATCTATATGTAGTGTCTGGAGCCTTCCAATGCAAAGCATGCTCAGCCCGCTGGTCAGTAACCGCCTGCACAAACGCGACGGCAGCCTCGTTGCGTTCGACGCCGAAAAAATCCGTCAGGCGCTGATCGCCGCCGGCAATGCTACCGGCGAGTATCAGGAAGCCGAGGTCGACCTGTTGCTCGGCGCGGTATTGGCGCGGCTGCGCGGCATCGAACGGCTGGATGTGGAGCAGATCCAGGACAGCGTCGAGCGGGTGTTGATGGATGCCGGGTACTTCCTGTCGATGCGCGCTTATATCGTCTACCGCGAACAGCACGGCCGCCTGCGCCGCGATCGCAAGACCCTGGTGGAAGTCGCCACCTCGATGAACGAATACCTCGACCGTGAAGACTGGCGCGTGCAGGCCAATGCCAACCAGGGATATTCCCTGGGCGGGCTGGTGTTGAACGTGTCGGGCAAGGTCACCGCCAATTATTGGCTGGATGAGGTCTACAGCCAGCAGATCGGCCGCGCACACCGTGAGGCGGATCTGCATATCCATGACCTGGACATGCTCGCCGGCTACTGCGCCGGTTGGTCGCTGCGCTCGTTGTTGCACGAAGGCCTCAATGGCGTGCCGGGCCGCGTGGAAGCGGGGCCGCCCAAGCATTTGAGCAGTGCCCTGGGGCAGATGGTCAACTTCCTCGGCACCTTGCAAAACGAATGGGCCGGCGCCCAGGCGTTCAGCTCGTTCGATACGTATCTTGCGCCCTACGTGCGCAAGGACCAACTGAGCTACCCCGAGGTGCGCCAGGCGGTGCAGGAGTTCATCTACAACCTCAACGTGCCGTCGCGCTGGGGCACGCAGACGCCGTTCACCAACCTGACCTTCGACTGGGTCTGCCCGGAAGATTTGCGCGAGCAGATCCCGGTGATCGGTGGTGAGGAAATGCCGTTTGCCTATGGCGACCTGCAAACGGAAATGGAGCTGATCAACCGTGCCTACATCGAAGTGATGCAGGCCGGGGATGCCAAGGGGCGAGTGTTCACCTTCCCGATTCCGACCTACAACATCACCCATGATTTTCCCTGGGACAGCGAGAACGCCGACCGCTTGTTCGAGATGACGGCGCGCTACGGTTTGCCGTATTTCCAGAACTTCCTCAATTCCGACATGCAGCCCAACCAGGTGCGCTCCATGTGCTGTCGCCTGCAACTGGACGTGCGCGAGCTGCTCAAACGTGGCGGCGGGCTGTTCGGTTCGGCGGAGCAGACCGGCTCGCTGGGCGTGGTGACAATCAACTGCGCGCGCCTCGGTTACCTGTTCAAGGGCGACACCAGCGGTTTGCTGCAACGCCTGGACAGCCTGATGGAAATGGCCATGGAAAGCCTGGAGGTCAAGCGCAAGGTGATCCAGCACCATATGGACGCCGGGTTGTACCCGTACACCAAGCGTTACCTGGGCACCTTGCGCAACCACTTCTCCACCATCGGCCTCAACGGCATGCACGAGATGCTGCGCAATTTCACCGATGACACGCAAGGCACGCACACCGAAGAAGGGCGCGCGTTCGCCCTGCGCCTGCTTGACCATGTGCGCGCCACCTTGCTGCGCTTCCAGGAAGAAACCGGCCACCTCTACAACCTCGAAGCCACGCCGGCGGAAGGCACCACCTACCGCTTCGCCAAGGAAGACCGCAAGCGCTACCCGGACATTCTGCAAGCCGGCAGCGTGGATGCGCCGTACTACACCAACTCGTCGCAACTGCCGGTGGGCTTTACCGAAGACCCCTTCGAAGCCCTCGAGCTGCAAGACGAACTGCAATGTAAATACACCGGCGGCACTGTGCTGCACCTGTACATGGCCGAACAGATTTCTTCGGCCCAGGCCTGCAAGCAATTGGTGCGTAAAGCGCTGGGGCGTTTCCGCCTGCCGTACTTGACCGTGACCCCGACCTTCTCGATCTGCCCGGTGCACGGCTACCTCGCCGGCGAACACGAGTTCTGTCCCAAGTGCGATGAAATCCTCGCGCTTGCTGCCCAGTCCTGAACCTGTTTTTCAACCCGCAAGGAGATTCACCATGCAAACATCCCAGCCACAACGTCAGCGCTGCGAAGTCTGGACCCGGGTGATGGGTTACCACCGGCCGGTGTCCGCGTTCAACCCCGGCAAACAGTCCGAGCACAAGGAGCGTGTTCACTTTACCGAAGCGGCTTGTGCGGCCGGACGCCAATGAGTCGAATGCTACGGGTTGGGGGCATGGTGCCCCTGACCACCCTCGACTACCCTGGCATGCTCGCCTGCGTGCTGTTCTGCCAGGGTTGCGCCTGGCGCTGTCGTTATTGCCATAACCCGGACCTGATCGGGCCGCGCGGAAGCGCGGAGATCGATTGGCGCCGGGTTTTGCTGTTTTTGCAGCGCCGCCAGGACCTGCTGGACGCGGTGGTGTTCAGCGGCGGTGAGCCGACCCTGCAGGAAGGCTTGCCGGCGGCGATGGACGAAGTGCGCGCCATGGGCTTTCGCGTGGGCCTGCACAGTGCAGGGATCAAGCCGGCAGGCTTTGCCAATGCGCTGCGCCATGCCGACTGGGTGGGCTTCGATGTGAAGGCCCTGGTCGAGGACTATCAACTGGTCACTCAGGTCAAAGGCAGCGGCGCCGCCAATTGGCGCAGTTTGGAGACCTTGCTGGCCAGTGGCGTGGACTACGAGTGCCGCACCACGGTGCATTGGCATCTGATCGATACGTCGCGCCTGTTGCGCCTGGCCCAGCGTTTGCAGGCCAGTGGTGTCAAGCGCTTCGCCGTGCAGATGGTACGCACGGCGAGCATGCTCGATGAGCAACTGCCGATTGCTCCGGCACAGATGGCGTTGCCGGAGTTATGGGGGCGCATGCGCGAGTTGTTTCCGGCTTTTGTATTACGAGGGTGACCGATCGCCCTCCCAGGATTTTTAAAGATGTTGCCCGTTTCGGGCCGATATTCATCAAGGAATGTTTAGAATGACGCAGTTAACCACGGCACAACGCATTGTCATCGGCTTCGCGATTGCGCCGCTGGCTCTGGTCGGTTTGGTGTTTTACGCCTTGCACGACCTGGCAACCCTCAAGCAACAATCCGAACAGATCGTGCAGCAGGACTGGCCGAAAATCGCACCGATCATGGTGATCGCCACCGGCGTGCGCGATAACGGACGCAACACCCGCGACCTGCTGATCGACCAGGATAACCAGCCGGCTCAAGAGGCCATCGGCACCACCCGGCAGCGCATTACCCAGGCGTTCGCCACCCTCGAGCCGCTGTTCGATACCGCCGAAGGCAAGGCGGCGTATGCCGCGTTGAAAACCCATCGGGAAACCTACGTCGCGGCCTTTACCCAGGTGCAGGCGCTGATCAAGCAGGGCGCCCGCGAGCAGGGCCTGGCCCAGCTCAAACAGCAGGTAGTGCCGGCCGAACTTGACGTGTTCAAGAGCCTCGATGCGTTGATGGCCATGCAAGGCCGGCTGTTCGTCGAGCGCGAGCAAGCTGCGCAAATCCTCTACGACGAGGCGCGCCGCATGATGATCGGGCTGTTGCTGCTGTGCGTGACCCTGGTCGTGGCGGCCGCCGTGATCGTCACGCGCAGCGTCACCCGACCTTTGGGCGGCGAGCCGGACGAGGTGGCGCGGGTGCTCAACCATATCGCCCAGGGCGACCTGACCATCGACGTGCCGCTGGGCAACAGTGCCGACGGCAGCGTGATGCGCAACCTGCACCAGATGCAGCAGAGTCTTAACCAGATGGTCCGGCAGATCGCCGCCTCGGTGGACGGCGTGGCCAGCTCGTCGGAAGAGTTGAGCGCGGTCAGCAGCCAGACCAGCAGCAGCCTGCAGTTGCAGGGTCAGGAAATCGAACAGGCCGCCACGGCGGTGAACGAAATGACCGCCGCCGTCGACGAAGTGGCGCGCAACGCGGTGAGCACCAGCGAAGCCTCGCGCCTGTCGGAACAGACCGCCCAGCTTGGGCGGGCGCAGGTGCAGGAAACCGTGGCCTCGATCAACACCCTGGCCACCGGCGTGGTGGAAACCTCCGAACGTATCCAACAACTCGCAGGCCGCGTGCAAGACATCAGCGGCGTGCTGGACGTGATCCGCAGCATCGCCGACCAGACCAACCTGCTGGCCCTCAACGCCGCGATCGAAGCGGCCCGTGCCGGCGATGCCGGGCGCGGTTTTGCGGTGGTCGCCGATGAAGTGCGCGCACTGGCCCATCGTACTCAGACCTCGACCCAGGAGATCGAGCAGATGATCGGCAACATCCGCCAGGACACCGAACACGCCGTGGCCGCGATGCACGACAGCAGCGAGCGGGTGCAGACGACCTTGGGCGTGGCGCAGCGTTCGGGGGAAGCGCTGGATGAAATCACCCGGTCGATTTCGCAGATCAATGAGCGCAATTTGATGATCGCCAGCGCCACCGAAGAACAGGCACTGGTGGCGCGGGAAGTGGATCGCAACCTGGTGGGGATTCGGAACCTGTCGCAGCAGGTGTTGCAGGGAGCTTTGCATACCGAGACGGCAGGGCATGATCTGGCGGGGATGGCGGGGGAGCTGCATCAGACGGTGGCGCGGTTTAAGGTTTAGACGGTGTGCATGTCTGTTATTTAGGTGACGGTGGCTGCTGAGTACATATCCGTTTCTTCGGTAACGGCCACTGGCGGTTCCGCTCTTACAGCGGGTCACTTTTGGCAAACGCCCCAAAAGTAACCAAAAGGTCTTTGCCCCACCACTCGGCACCTCGCCTAGGCTCGGTGTGCCCGAACGCAGGCTTTGGAGCGTGGGCCGCCGTCATGGGCCATCCCTGGCCCAGGACGGCTAACCCGGCGTCCTGCCGGGTTACCCACGCTCCAAAGCCTGCGTTCGGCCAGCGTGGTTAACGGGGCGCCCCAGATCAAAAGCCAAAGCAAAGCGAGGCGGCCTTATAGCCGACCTGATACTGGAAGCCGAACTCGGTCAGAAATGTGGGAGGGGGCTTGCCCCCGATGGCAGTGTGTCAGTCACTACATGCATGACTGATCCACCGCTATCGGGGGCAAGCCCCCTCCCACATTTGGATCTCCATGGATCAGATAGACCTCATTCTGCTTTGCTCTTGCTCTTGCTCTTGCTCTTGCTCTTGCTCTTGCTCTTGCTCTTGCTCTTGCTCTGGCTCTGGCTCTGGCTTTTGATCTTGATCTTAGGCGCCCCGTAAAACCACGCTGGCCGAACGCAGGCTTGAATCCGTGGGTAACCCGGCAGGACGCCGGGTTAGCCGTCCTGGGCCAAGGATGGCCCATGACGGCGGGCCACGGATTCAAGCCTGCGTTCGGGCACACCGAGCCTAAGCGAGGTGCCGAGTGGTGGGGCAAGAGCCCTTTGGTTACTTTGGGGCTTTTTGTATGGACCGGAAACATGGTGGACACATGTGCGGGGACATGGTTGACACATTATGGACCATAGTCAGGTTTGCTCACGTCGATCGTTCGTAGGAAGTGATGACAGAAGTAGACATCAAAAAGGCCA
>NZ_JAKNRV010000226.1:0-8631 GCF_023072625.1 Pseudomonas emilianonis | reverse complement strand
TTAGGACCGTTATAGTTTCGGCCGCCGTTTACCGGGGCTTCGATCAAGAGCTTCGCGTTAGCTAACCCCATCAATTAACCTTCCGGCACCGGGCAGGCGTCACACCCTATACGTCCACTTTCGTGTTGCGCAGGGTCTTGCGGCGCTGGTTGAAGGCTTCGCGCACGACGCGCTCCAACAGTTTGTGATCCTTGGCCGGGTGCGGGAGCACGGCGTGGGGCACCAGGCGCACGATGGCCGAATCGACCTTCGGCGGCGGGTTGAACGCGCCCGGGCCAACGTTGAACAGGTGTTCGACGCGGCAGTGGTACTGAACCATGATCGACAGACGGCCCCAATCACCGCCACCAGGGCCGGCGGCCAGGCGCTCAACCACTTCTTTCTGCAACATGAAGTGCATGTCGCGGATGATCCCGGCGTTGTTCAACAGGTGGAAGATCAGCGGCGTGGAGATGTTGTATGGCAGGTTGCCCACGACCCGCAGGCTGTTGGGCGCGGCATTGAGGCTGGTGAAGTCGAACTTCAGCGCATCGCCCTGGTGCAGGATGAAGTTGGACTTGCCGCCAAACTGCTGGTTGAGGATCGGGATCAGGTCTTTATCGAGTTCAACCACGTCCAGTTGAGCGCCGCTGGCCAGCAGGCCTTGGGTCAGTGCGCCCTGGCCCGGGCCGATTTCCAGCAGACGGTCTTCGGGCTTGGCATGGATGGAGCGCAGGATGCGGTCAATCACGCCAGCGTCGTGCAGGAAGTTTTGCCCGAAGCGCTTGCGCGCCCGGTGTTGGTAATGCTCGGTCATATACGGGTCTCGGCCATCTGATAGGCGGTTTCCAGGGCCACGCGCAGGCTGCCGGTGTCGATCTTGCCGCTGCCTGCCAGGTCCAGGGCGGTGCCATGGTCGACGGAAGTGCGGATGATCGGCAGGCCCAGTGTCACGTTGACTGCGGCGCCGAAGCCTTTGTATTTCAGCACGGGCAGCCCTTGGTCATGGTACATCGCCAGCACTGCGTCGCAGTGCTCCAGATATTTGGGGGTAAACAGAGTGTCCGCAGGCAATGGGCCGCGCAGGTCCATGCCGTCTTGGCGCAGACGCTCCAGGGTGGGTTCGATGATGTCGATTTCTTCATGGCCCAGGTGGCCGCCTTCCCCTGCGTGGGGGTTGAGCCCGCAGACCAGGATGCGCGGTTGGGCGATGCCGAATTTCTGTTGCAGGTCGGCGTGCAGGATGCGCGTGACGCGCTCCAGACGCTCAACGGTAATGGCATCGGCCACATCGCGCAGCGGCAAGTGCGTGGTCACCAGGGCGACGCGTAGGCCATGCGTGGCCAGCATCATCACGACTTGGGCGGTGTGGGTCAGTTCGGCGAGGAATTCGGTATGGCCGGAAAAGGCGATACCGGATTCGTTGATCACGCCCTTGTGTACGGGGGCAGTGATCATGCCGGCGAAGTCGCCGTCGAGACAGCCTTGTCCGGCGCGGGTCAGGGTTTCCAGCACAAAGGCCGCATTGGCCTTGTTCAGTTGCCCGGTGACCACCTTGGCCAGCAGCGGGGTATCCCACACATACAGGCTGCCCGCAGGGGCTGGCAGGTCGGGCCAGTTACCCGGCGAAACGTCCAGCAACTTGACGGACACGCCCAGTTGCGCGGCCCGCTCAAGGAGCAGGTCGCGGCTGGTAATGGCGATCAGGGGATGTGGCTGGGGTTGCGAGGCGAGCAGCAGGCACAGGTCTGGACCAATGCCGGCCGGCTCGCCGGGTGTGACTGCGAAACGCTGGGGTTTCACTGGTTTGCCTGGTTGGTGCCTGTTTGCTCGGCGCCTGGCAGTTTGTTTTCTACGTAGGCTTCGTCACGGATCTGACGCAACCAGGTTTGCAGCTCTTCGTCGTACTTGCGGTTGCGCAGCACGGTCAGGGCTTGCTGTTCGCGGGCCTGGCTGGTGTTGTCGGTGGCGCGGCGGCCAAGGACTTCCAGTACATGCCAGCCATATTGAGTCTTGAAGGGTTTGGACAGTACGCCTTGCGGGGTCTTGGCCATCACTTCTTGGAACTCCGGCACCAGCGCTTTCGGGTCGATCCAGTTGAGGTCGCCACCGTTAAGGGCAGAGCCTGGGTCTTCCGAGAAACTTTTGGCCAGGGTGGCAAAGTCTTCGCCGCTTTCGATGCGGTCATAGATCTTCTGGGCCAGTTCCTTGGTTTGCGCTTCGGTGCGGACTTCGTTTGGTTTAACCAGGATGTGACGAACGTGCACTTCGTCTTTCAGCGAGGTTTCGCCGCCACGACGTTCCAGCAACTTGAGGATGATGAAGCCGCCAGGGGTACGGGCTGGTTGGGTAATGCCGCCCACTTCCATGGCACTCAGTTCACGGTCGAACGGAGGTGGCAATTGAGCAGCTTTGCGCCAGCCCATATCGCCGCCTTCCAGGGCGTTGTCGCTGCCGGACTGGGCAATGGCCATTTGAGCAAAGTCAGCACCGCCCTTCAGGCGATCATAGATAGCCTGGGTTTTGGCGGCGGCTGCATTGAGCTGCTCGGAGTTGGCGCTGTCCGGTGTCGGGATAAGGATGTTGGCCAGGTGCAGTTCTTCGGAGAGCTGCATCTTGCCCAGGTCCGATGCGAGGAAGTTCTTCACTTCCTGCTCGGAGACCTGAACCCGCTCGGCCACACGGCGCTGACGCACACGGCTGATGATCATTTCGCGGCGGATCTGGTCACGTGCGTCCTCATAGGACAGGCCATCGTGGGCCAGGGCGGCGCGGAACTGATCGATGCTCATGTTGTTGCGTTGCGCGATGGTGCCGACGGCCTGGTTCAGTTCTTCGTCCGAAATACGGATGCCGGAACGGTCGCCGATCTGCAACTGCAGGTTTTCGACGATCAGGCGCTCCAGGACCTGTTGGTCCAGGACGCTGGTAGGCGGCACACCACCGCCACGCTTGGCGATGGTTTGCTGAACTTCCTTGACCCGTTGGTCCAGTTGGCTCTGCATGATCACGTCGTTATCGACGATGGCCACGACCTTATCCAGCTGTTGAACCGCGGCATGCGCCGATACGGTACCCAGGAACAGCGCGCCCAGCATGAGCGGGCGCAGACAATCAGAAAGCTTGATCTTCACGTTCACGATAACCTTGAATGCCTTTGTCGAGGAAGCTCTCTACCTTGGCGCCGGTCAGGCCGCCGAGTCCTTTGAGGACGATCTGGAAGAAGAGCCCGTGGTCACCCTTTTCGTTAAGCGGGGCGATCTGGCTGTATTCGTCGTTGGAAACCCAGTAACGGTTGATGACGCGCAGTTTCCAGCAGCAGTTGTCGTACTCGAAACCACCGAAGGCTTCCAGGGTACGGTTGCGGGCGTAATCGTACTGCCAGCGGGTGATCATGTTCCACTGGGGAATGATCGGCCACATCATCGAGAAGTCGTGTTGTTGGATTTTGTAGTAATCCTTCACGTAGTTATCTGTACCAGGAGTGCCGTAGTCGCCGCCAAACTGCCATTTACCGCTCAGCTGGTCGTAGACCACTTGGTCGTTGCGATAGCGATAACCGAGGTTGACGACCTTGTTCGGGTTGTCTTCGGGCTGGTAGTGGAACATCGCACTGCCGGAACGTGGGGAGTGGCTTTCCGTGTCCCAGTTGTAGTCGGCAGTGGCGCGCCAGTCTCGGTTGAAGCGGAACTCGTAGTCCAGGGCGATCGGCGAAACGTCGCTCTGGGCGTCGGCGCGGTCGGCTGCCACGATACCGGGCAGTTGAACCTGGCGGTCCTTGAAGTACAGAGCCTGGCCGACGCTGACGCGTTGGCGTTCGAAGCCGTTTTCTTCGATCCAGCGGCTGGTGACACCCAGGGACAGCTTGTTCTCATCGCCGATCCGGTCGGTGCCGCTGAAGCGGTTGTCACGGAAGAGCGAGGCGTAGCTGAACGAGTATTCGCTGGTGTCGAAAACCGGGATGTCGCTCTGGTCTTTATTCGGCACATAAAGGTAGAACGCACGCGGCTCGAGGGTTTGACGATAGTCTTTGCCGAACCAGTTGGTGTTGCGATCGAAGTACAGGCCGCTGTCGACGCTGGCGATTGGCACGGCGCGATCTTGCGAACTCTTGAACGTCTGACCGGATGCAGCCATTTGCGTCTTGCCGGTACCGTCAAGGTCGAGGTCGTACTTGGTATAGACGTACTTCAACTTCGGCGTAACAAAGCCGTAGGTCCAGTTCATCGGGTAGTCGACGGCAGGGGCGGCGTTCAAGCGAGTACCGTTTGCGCGGGTCAGGCCTGTGACATAAGTGTCCAGACGAGGCGATACGAGGCCATTCTCATCGGTAAACGAGCCGTTTTCGAGGCTGCGTTCAAAACGAACCGCTTCGGTCTCGTATGTGAAGTTCAACCCGCCCGGATGGTACGGCAGCGCACCATTGAAGGTGATCTGCGGCAACCGATCATATGGCGTGATCTGAGAGATCGTTGCCAACTGATAAGCCTGGACGTTCAAGCGCGCTTGGTAAGAATCGCCTCGATAAGCCACAGAGCCTTGCTGGTTCAGGTAATCCCGACTCTCAACCCCTTCTTCATACGACTTCAAGTCCTGGAAGTAGTAAGGATCGCTGATCTTGGTGTAATCCACCTGCGTCGTCAGTCGCGAATCCAGCCCGCCCTTATGCTGCCAATTGAGCATATAGCGCGTTTTTTCGTAATCGGTCTGCTTGCTGCGTTCGTCGCTGTCGTCGTTCAGGTACGCGCCGCCGAACTGGCCTTCGCTGGATTTGGTGAGGTAGCGGAATTCGCCTTCCATCAACAAGCCGCGCTTGGTCATGTATTGCGGGTACAACGTGGCGTCGTAGTTCGGTGCCAGGTTGAAGTAGTACGGCGTCACCAGCGTAAAGCCAGTCTCGCTGCCGGTGCTGAAGCTCGGCGGCAGGAAGCCGGATTGACGACGATCGTCGATCGGGAAATAGATGTAAGGGGTGTACAGGATCGGGATGTTCTTGATCCGCAGCGTCGCGTTGGTGGCCGTACCGAAACCGGTGGCCGGGTTCAACGTGATGTTGTTGCCCTTGAGCTGCCAGGCGTTGCTGTCTGGCTCGCAGGTGGTGTACGTACCGTCCTTGAGACGGATGATCGCGTTTTCTGCGCGCTTGGCGTACAGCGCGTTACCGCGGATGCGTGACTTGTGCAACACGTATTCGGCGTTGTCGATCTGTGCCGCACCGGTATCGAGCTGGACTTGGGCGTGGTCGCCGACGATCAGGGCGCCGTTGTCGCGCAGACGGACATTGCCGTTCAGCTCGCCACGGTTTTCGGCCTGGTACAGGCTGGCTTCCTCAGACTCAAGCTGCATGCTGCCCTGGCGCATGACGACGTCACCGGCCAGGGTCGCGACCTGCTGTTCCTGCTCGTAACGCGAAGCCTTGGCGCCGATGAAGGTCGGCGCATCGCTCTGCTTCGTCTTATCGTTCATGCCAGGACGAATCGGCTCGATGTACGCGCCTGAGCAATAAGGGCCGGTTTCAGCCAGTTGGGCGGCGGTCAGCTTCTCGCGGGGCACCCAGTCCAGGTGGCTGTAGTCGGCGCTGCGTGAACGCAGGCCACGGCCCTTGGATTCGGTGACCAGTGCGGTCTGCGGCACGGCCTCGGCTTTGCCGCCAGCATCGGTTTGCGCGGTGCTGTTGGCCGAGCTGATGGCTGCGCCGTCATGCACCGGTCGTGGTGGCAATGGGGCCGCGGCGTTTTTCGGCGCGCAATCCCAGGCACCCGAAGCAGAGACTGAGCAGTCATACTGTTCCGCGGCGACCACGAATGAAGTGGCGAAGGGTTGCATGGCCAGCAGACTGCCGGTTACCAGCAACGGAAATTTTCTACGAAACGCGGGGGATTTCAATGCCATCTTATTAGTCCGGGCTTCCTGCGTGCCATCTGCCCGCGGTGTGGGCCGCACGCCTCTCGATGGTCTGAAAAAGATGCGTGATAATAAAGCATGACCCGCTTGACGGCTAGCGCCGTCGGAGACCCTTGTAATGCCCGAGCAAGATCTACGTTTACAACAGCTGAAAGTCTGGCTGGATGAGCAGTTGCCGATCCTCTTCAACGCTCAGGACTGGGGCGTCGTACCCCCGGCCACATTGACCGCCGCCAGTAGCGACGCGAGTTTCAGGCGCTACTTCCGCTGGGAAGGAGGGGCGCATACTTTCGTGGTGATGGACGCTCCACCCCCCCAGGAAAACTGCAAACCTTTCGTCGATATCGCCGATTTGCTGGCGAAATCGGGAATAAATGTGCCAAAAATTTATGCAGAAGATTTGCCGCGCGGCTTTCTTTTGCTCAACGACCTGGGCAGAAAAACCTACCTGGACGTGATTGACGAGCAAAATGCCGATCAATTGTTTGCCGATGCCATCGACGCCTTGCTGGCTTTTCAGCAGTTGCCGATGCACGCGCCGCTGCCCAGCTATGACGTCGCTTTGCTGCGTCGCGAACTGGAACTCTTCCCCGAATGGTACGTGCGCCGCCACCTGGGTATCGAATTCGACGCTCACCAGCAGGCGCTCTGGCAGCGTGCCAGCGAGCTGTTGATCGACAGCGCCCTGGCCCAGCCGAAAGTGCTGGTACACCGCGACTACATGCCGCGCAACCTGATGATCAGCGAGCCGAGCCCCGGTGTGCTGGATTTCCAGGATGCGGTCTACGGCCCGGTGACCTACGACATCACCTGCCTATTCAAGGACGCGTTCCTCAGTTGGCCCCAGGCCCGCGTGCGCGAATGGCAGCGCGGCTACTGGGAGCGCGCCGCAACACTGGGCATCCCGGTGCAGACGGATTTCGACGACTTCCTGTGCGCCAGCGACCTGATGGGTGTGCAACGTCACCTCAAGGTGATCGGTATCTTCGCGCGCATCTGCCACCGCGACGGCAAGCCACGCTACCTGGCCGACGTGCCGCGCTTCTTTGCTTATATAGAAGCGGTGCTGGCGGACCGCCCCGAGTTGGGCGAACTGGCTGAACTGTTGTCCAGCCTGCGCCAACCCGCCGAGGCGAGCGTATGAAGGCGATGATCCTGGCGGCCGGCAAAGGCGAGCGGATGCGTCCGCTCACCTTGCACACGCCCAAGCCGCTGGTGCAGGCGGGCGGCAAGCGCCTGATCGAGTATCACCTGGAAGCGCTGGCCAAGGCCGGTTTCAGCGATATCGTGATCAACCATGCCTGGCTCGGCCAGCAGATTGAAAGTTACCTGGGCGACGGTGCGCAGTTTGGCTTGCGCATCCGCTACTCCCCCGAGGGCGAGCCACTGGAAACCGGCGGCGGGATTTTCCAGGCATTGCCGTTACTGGGGGATGAGCCGTTTCTGGTGGTCAATGGCGATATCTGGACCGACTACGACTTCGCCCAGCTCCAGCGTCCGCTCCAGGGCCTGGCCCACTTGGTGATGGTCGATAACCCGGCGCATCACCCCTCGGGCGGAGATTTCTACCTGGATCATGGCGTGCTTCATGATGCGGCGCCCGGTGCCGATAACCTGACCTTCAGTGGCATTTCAGTGCTCGACCCCAAATTGTTCGCGGGTTGCAGCGCCGGTGCCTTCAAGCTGGCGCCGCTGTTGCGCGCAGCGATGGCGCAAGGGCAGGTAACGGGGGAACACATGACGGGACGCTGGATTGATGTCGGCACGCTGGAGCGCCTGGCGCAAGTCGAAACCCTGCTGACAGCGGGGCGCTAAGGATGTTGTGGCCAGGGACGCTGATCGGCGCCGGGGCTGGCTTTGCCATTGCCAGTATTCCGGGGGCCTTGTTGGGAGCCTTGCTGGGGCAGGCGTTGGATCGCCGCCTGCAACTGCAAAGCTGGGCACAGTTGCGTGAGCGCCTGGGCGGGCGTTCGGCGTTGCGCAATGACGAGCTGTTGTTTGTGCTGCTGGGCCGCCTGGCCAAAAGCAATGGCCGCGTGGTGGACGGGCATATCCAGCAGGCACGCCAGGAAATGCGTGCGCTGGACATGACGGAGCCGGCCCAGCGCCGCGCGATTACGGCGTTCAATCGCGGTAAATCCGGTTCTGACCGGGTGCGTGCCTACCTGCGCGTCCTCAAGTCCCAGCCCTACGCGGCAGAAGGCGTGTTGCGCGCCTGTTGGCGGATGGCCTGGGCGGATGGCCGTGCGGATGATGCCGAGCGCGACTTGATCAACCTGTGGGGCAAGTGGCTGGGCTGGACGCCACAACAGCTTCAGGCGCTGGCCGCCGATTACGCGCCGGAGCGCAAGCCAGTGGCCAGTCGTGGCGCCGCGTATCAGGAGGCGTTGCGGATTCTGGGGGTGACCACCACCACCGAACCATCGGTGATCAAGCAGGCCTATCGCCGCCTGCTCAGCCGCCATCACCCGGACAAGATCGCCGGCACCGGCGCCAGCCCCGCGCAAGTGCGTGAGGCCACCGAGCGAACCCGCGAGCTGCATAACGCCTATACGTTGATTCGCGAGCGGCGGGATTTCCGATAGTCGCCCGTTTTGGAGCGGGCGATCAGCCTAATGCCGGTCAGTTAAGCGATAGAGCGGGCAACCGCTAACCCGTGGCGAGGGAGCTTGCTCCCGTTGGACTGCGTAGCAGTCCCCTCTGTTGGGGCCGCTTCGCGTCCCAGCGGGAGCAAGCTCCCTCGCCACA